>JAHHTY010000020.1 GCA_020024325.1 Negativibacillus sp. | reverse complement strand
CTTCTTAACAAATAAGGTTAGGCAGTTTCAGTTTTTCTGTATATTAAACTTTTATTTTTTCTATGAAAAGCAAAAAACGACAAAAGTATTGTTTATAAAAAATTTTTATTCTGCAAAGGTTCTTTTTGTAAAATCGTAAAAAAGAAAGCCTGTCTGATTCCTTGTTGGGAATCAGACAGGCTTTTCATATACATCTAAAACCGCAGTTTAACAGTGAATAGATAAATTTATTCTTTATCACTGTTAAGTAGGGGGTTAGAACATTTTCGGGAAATAAATATTGATGACAATAACGGCTGCTAAACACAGCACCATAAAACCAAATGCAACAAAATCCCGTTTATGATATTCCAGCTGTTTCATTCTGGTTCTGCCAATGCTGCCACGATAACAACGACATTCCATCGCCAAAGCAAGCTCGTCCGCACGGCGAAAGGCAGAAACGAACAGCGGAATCAAAATCGGAATCAAGGCTTTCGCCCTTTGTGTCAGTCCCCCCGATTCCATATCCGCACCTCTTGCCTTTTGTGCATTCATAATCTTATCGGTTTCTTCAATCAAAGTTGGGATAAAACGCAGGGCAATGGTCATCATCATTGCAATCTCATGCACCGGAACCTTAAAACGCTTGAGAGGTCCCATTAAAACTTCTATCGCATCTGTCAATTCAATCGGAGAAGTTGTATATGTAAGCAAAGATGTACCTGCAATCAAACACATAATTCTTACTGCCATCAACACCGCCATAGCGATACCTTCGCGGTAAATATGGAGAAATCCGAAAGAAACCAGTGGTTCGGTTGGACCTGAAAAGAAGAACAGATTCAAGATACCCGTAAAAATGATGATTGGTACAACCGGTTTTAAGCTTTTAATAATCATCTTGCCGGATATTTTTGAAATCAGATACATCAGCACAACCATGATGACGCCTAAAGCTAATCCCAAAGGTCTTGAGGCAACAAACAAGGTGATGATATAAAGCACCGATGCAATAATCTTCATACGAGGGTCCATTTTATGAATAAAGGAGGTGCCCGGGAAATACTGTCCGATGGTAATATCTCTAAGCATGGTGTTTTCCTCCTTTTATTTCTTGCTTTTCAAACAAATCCAGCACCTGACGTTTTGCGGCTTGGATTGTATAGGTATGTGGGTTTACAGGATATCCCATCTCTGCAAGACGCATGAAGATTTTTGTTACCTGTGGCACTGCCAGTCCCATCTGCTCAATTTCCTTTGCATGAGCAAATACTTTTTCGGTATCATCATACATAAACACTTTAGACTGATTCATTACCAGCACTTTTTTTGCAAACTTAGCAACGTCCTCCATGCTGTGAGAAACGATTAAAACGGTGTTTTTCTGGTCTTTTTGGTACTCCTGGATTTGACCCAAAATGCGGTCACGTCCTTTCGGGTCAAGCCCTGCGGTAGGCTCGTCCAAAATCAAAACTTTCGGACGCATTGCCAAAACCCCCGCAATTGCCACACGGCGTTTTTGACCGCCGGAAAGTTCAAACGGAGATTTTTGCATCATATCTTTTGTCACATTAACAAAAGATGCTGCCTCGTATACTCTGCGGTCAACCTCTTCTTCGCTCAGTCCCATGTTTTTAGGGCCGAAAGCAATATCTTTATAAACAGTTTCTTCAAAGAGCTGATATTCCGGATACTGGAACACCAGTCCTACCTTAAAACGAATATCTCTTATATTTGTAGAATCTGCCCACATATCCTGCCCGTCAATATAAATTTTGCCGGAGGTCGGTTTTAACAAACCATTCAGGTGTTGGATTAAGGTGGATTTTCCCGAGCCTGTGTGTCCGATGACACCCACCATATCCCCTTCTTCAATTGAAAGGTTAACGTCTTGGATTGCCATTTTTACAAAGGGAGTTCCCTCTGAATAAACATGATTTAAGTGTTCTGTCTTTATCACCGCCATGATGGTGAATCACTCCTTTTGTGATGTTTTGATATTTTGGTTTTGCATCAAATTTCTTTTACTTGCTGCTCCAACTCTTCCTGTGCATCAGTTTTTACCGGTTTAATGCCTTTGCGTCGGAAAAGGGTTGTAAGTGCTTTTATACACTCATCCTCTGTCAAAACATCGGTCGGCAAATTATATCCTTCCTTTAAGAATTCATAAATAAGTTCCGAGGTCTGTGGTACATCCAATCCAACCTTTTTTAGCTCTCTTACATGAGAAAACACCTTTTTCGGGGTATCATCCAAAATCACTTTGCCGGAATCCATAACGATGATTCGGTCGCACTGTGCTGCTTCGTCCATATAATGGGTAATCAGCACAATGGTAATCCCATATTCCCGATTCAGCTTTTGAATGGTTTCCATAACCTCTTTGCGGCCTCTTGGGTCCAGCATTGCAGTAGGTTCATCTAAAACGATACATTTCGGACGCATTGCAATAATTCCGGCAATGGCAACACGTTGTTTTTGCCCTCCCGAAAGGCGATGTGGCGCGTGTCTTTTATATTCATAGATACCAACATCCATCAGCGCACGGTCTACCCGTTCTCTCATCTCTTTTGGTGGTACGCCAATATTCTCCAGTCCAAAAGCAACATCTTCTTCCACAACCGTGGCAACAATCTGGTTGTCGGGGTTTTGGAAAACCATTCCCACCTTTTGGCGAATATCATACAAATTGTCTTCGTTTGCAGTATCCATGCCATCCACATACACCTTGCCCCCGGACGGAAGCAAGATTGCATTTAAATGCTTTGCAAAGGTACTTTTACCGGAACCGTTGTGCCCGAGAACTGCTGTCAATTCACCCTGATGGATGGTGACATTTAGGTTCTCAAAAACATTGACCGGAGCCTGTCCTTCCTCCACATGATAACTGAAACTGATTCCCTGAGCTTCGATAAAATCATTCATCAGCCTTTTTTACCACCTTTTCCTGAATTTAAAGATGCAAACCCCTGCTTTCAAAGGGTTTCGCTCTTCATCAAGTGCTGCTCAGCTTTTTCCTATCTTTCTGTTCAAATGCTGAATTTCAGCCTGTTAAATTGTTCAAATCTTCCATTAGTATAATCAATTTTTGTAGAAAAGAAAAGAGGTGAACCTCACTTTTTCAGCTGTTTACAAATATTTTATAAAATATGACTGTTTTACAGGTAAAATATATTTGTTGATTCTCTTTTTACAACACAAACGCCCTGCCTGATGCAATCCTTCAGACAGAGCGTTCACTTTCTTCATACAGCGGACTAATCTTCCTGCCAGATTGCAGTGGAACCGCACGGAAGAACATATCCGCTCTGAGTAACGGGAAGTCCAATCTCAGAGGAAGATACTTTACCTTGATGCTGTTTTCCGACTGTTACCCCAAGGATATATTCCATAACAGACGGTGACAGACCGGTTGTATAGGAATTGAGCAGGAAAAACAGCGGCTTATCGGAGAGTACCTGAGCGCACAATTCTACCAAATCATAGATAGAATCTTCCAGCTTCCAAACTTCACCTCCCGGACCTCTTCCATAGGATGGTGGGTCCATAACGATACCATCATATCGGTTGCCACGGCGGATTTCTCTTTCCACAAACTTTTTGCAGTCATCCACAATCCAGCGAATCGGTTTATCCTGCAAACCGGAAAGCTGAGCGTTTTCCCTTGCCCATGCAACCATACCTTTGGAAGCATCCACATGGCACACTTTTGCCCCTGCCTGTGCACAAGCCAAAGTTGCTCCGCCGGTATAGGCAAACAGATTGAGAACACTTACTTCTCTTTCTGCATTACGGATTTTATCTGCCATGAAATCCCAGTTTACTGCCTGTTCCGGGAAAAGTCCCGTATGTTTAAATCCGGTAGGGCTGATTTTAAACTTTAACCCTTTATAATCAATAGTCCAATGGTCACGGGGCATATTTTTAATTTCCCACTGTCCGCCCCCACTGGAAGAACGAAGGTAACGTGCGTTTGTTTTTCTCCACACCGTACCTTTTGGGGTGTTCCAAATGACCTGTGGGTCCGGACGTGTCAGGATGACATCGCCCCATCTTTCCAGCTTTTCTCCGGAGGAAGTATCAATTACCTCAAATTCTTTCCAATCCTTTGCAGTCCTCATTATAGCCTAACCTCTCTATGATTGTCTGTTCCATTTCTTCTGCAATGCGGGCAATCTGTTCCTGCTGCGACCCCTCTACCATAATGCGGATAAGAGGTTCGGTGCCGGAAGGGCGAACTAAAATTCTGCCATTACCCTGCATACTGTCTTCCAGCTCCTGCTGGCGTTTGAGTACACCTGCATCCACCTTTACCATTTTCTTCATTTCTTTATCGGCACGCACGTTACGAATTACCTGGGGATATACCTTCATCAAAGACGCCAGTTCCGACATCTTTTTGCCGCTTTTTTTAAGAGCTGCCATCAGCTGCACTGCGGTCAGCTGTCCATCCCCTGTTGTCATAAATTCACGGAAAATGATATGCCCCGACTGCTCACCGCCGATGCAATGACCGTGTTCCAGCATATTTTGCAGAACATATCGGTCGCCGACTCCCGTTTTTTCGACATGGATTCCTTCCTCCTGAGCAAATTTAAAGAATCCCATATTGCTCATAATGGTAACGACTGCTGTATTGTTAGCAAGGTGCCCTTCTTGTTTCATCTGTTTTGCAAAAATGGCAATCAGACGGTCGCCGTCTATCAACTCACCGTTTTCATCCACTGCAAGGCATCGGTCGGCATCACCGTCAAATGCAACGCCTAAATCAAAGCCGTTTTCCTTTACATACTGTCCCAGCACATCAATGTGTGTTGAGCCGCAGCGGTCATTGATATTGATTCCGTTCGGTGCATCGTTCAAAATAGTAACCGATGCTCCCAGTTTTCGGAAAATTTGGGATGCTGTTGCACTTGCACTGCCGTTTGCACAGTCTGCCGCTACCTTTAAGCCGGACAAATCACCGGAAACGGTAGAAGCGATGTGATTGATATAATTTTCTACCAATCCTTCACCGCTGCGGATGGTTCCCAGCTCATCATTCCACTTTAAATCATAGGGAAGAACATGATCCAAAACAATCTCTTCAATTTCAAATTCTTCTTCATCGGTGAGTTTAAAGCCTTCGGAGCCAAAAATTTTGATTCCGTTAAATTCATATGGGTTATGTGATGCGGAAAGCATGATAGCTGCATCTGCATCCGAATGGCTAACCAGATATGCAACTGCCGGGGTTGGAACGGTTCCGAGTGTAACGACATCCGCACCGACAGAGCACAATCCTGCTGCAATGGCACTCTCCAGCATATCATGTGAAATTCGGGTGTCGTGTCCCAGCAGGAATACCGGGCGTTTTTTCTTATGATCTCTTGCAACAACCATTGCCGCTGCACGTCCGATGTCCATTGCCAGTGTACAACTGATTTCTGTATTTGCTACTCCTCTTGCACCGTCAGTTCCAAAAATTCTTCCCATGTAATCAGCTCCTTTTGTTTAGCAGATAGCCTCTGCTCTGTGGTTTTTATTGCGAAAATGCACTAGAGTTCCAGCTGTTCAAACTGAAGCTGTGTTCCGTCCTCTCCCAACGGTCTTGCCAGACCCAGATGGTCATAAGCTAGCGGTGTGACACAGCGTCCTCTCGGTGTTCTGACCAAAAAGCCCAGCTGCATTAAATACGGTTCACAAACATCTTCGATGGTAACTGTTTCCTCGCCTACTGCCGCCGCAAGCGTTTCCACACCAACCGGACCTCCGCCATAGTTGCGGATAATTGTTTTTAAAATGCGAATATCATTGGAATCCAGTCCCAGTTTATCAATCTCCATTTTATCCAAAGAAACATCCGCAATTTCCTGACTGATTTTTCCATCGCCCAATACCAGAGCATAGTCACGCACCCTTTTAAGCAGGCGGTTTGCAATTCGAGGAGTTCCTCTGCTTCTTCTTGCAAGCTCCAAGGCACCCTCTTCTTCGCACTCGACCTCCAAAATTCTTGCACTTCGGGAAATAATTTGGCACAGCTCTTCCGGCTTATATAATTCCAGACGAAGCACCATTCCAAAGCGGTCACGCAAAGGAGAGGTCATCTGACCTGCACGGGTGGTGGCTCCAATCAAAGTAAACTTTGGAAGGTCAATGCGGATAGACCTTGCGGAGGGACCTTTGCCGATGATGATATCCAACGCATAATCTTCCATTGCAGGATAAAGGATTTCCTCTACCGAACGGGAAAGGCGGTGAATCTCATCAATAAAAAGAATGTCCCCTTCACTTAGATTTGTTAAAAGTGCTGCCAAATCCCCCGGTTTTTCGATTGCAGGACCGGAAGTCACACGGAGGTTAACCCCCATCTCATTAGCAACAATTGCAGCAAGGGTTGTTTTACCTAAACCCGGAGGGCCATACAAAAGAACATGGTCCAACGCCTCCCCTCGCATCTTTGCAGACTGCATAAAGATAGAAAGATTTTCTTTTACCTTCTCCTGTCCGATATATTCCGAAAGGGTCTTTGGACGCAGAGAGGTTTCCACATCAGAATCTTCCGTTGAGGTATACTCGGGAGCTATGATGCGATTTTCAAAGTCCATCTCATTTTCCAGCATATTCGTTTTCTCCCCTTTCGATTACCTGCCTCCCGCAAGTTTTTTTAAAGCTGATTTTACCAAATCCTGCACCGAGGTATCGGCTGACTGACCTGCGATTGCTTTTGCCGCCTCACTTTGGCTGTAACCCAGTACCACCAGTGCCGAAATTGCTTCTGCTATATTACCGGTTCCGGAGGAAATTTGTTCGCTCACGCTGCCGACCTGTCGGAATTGCTCGCTGAGTTCTTCGTTTTTCACCTTATCACGCAGCTCAAGCAAAATGCGTTCTGCCAGCTTTTTACCGACACCCGGTGCGCGTGTCAGACTTTTTACATCCTGCGATACCAGCGCAAGCATCAGCTCATCGGGTTTTAACTCGGATAAAATACCCAAAGCCACTTTAGGTCCCACACCGCTTACCGAGGTTAAGCGGCGAAAACAGTTTTGTTCTGCAAGAGAGGCAAATCCAAACAAATCCACTGCTCCCTCACGAACATTCATATAGGTGTACAACATCGTTTGAGCCCCTTGCGACGGCAGCGCATTGAGGGTTGTGCGGGTGATACTGCAAAGGTAACCCACACCACCACATTCAATCACTGCGGTGTTCTCTGCGACATGAATCAGCTTTCCTCTAAGACTATAAATCATGGACAGTCCTCCTCAATTCCTGCTCAAAATTGATCCGGCGGTTCAGTGTACTGCCTGCACAGTGAGCATGACAGACCGCCAATGCCAATGCATCGGCAGTATCATCCGGTTTTGGAATAGCGGGCAAACGCAGCAGCATACGGGTCATTTCCATCACCTGTTTTTTTTCTGCCTTTCCATAACCGACAACCGCCTGTTTTACCTGCATCGGAGTGTATTCGTAAATCTTCATATTGCGCATGGCGGCGCTTAGTACAATGACACCTCTTGCCTGTGCTACATCTATGCCGGTGGTCTTGTTATTGGTGAAAAACAATTTTTCAATGGACAGGACATCAGGCTGATATTTTTGCAGAACTGTGTTCATGTCGTCGTAAATCATTTCCAGCCGCTTTGGAAAATCCATACCTGCCGGAGTGGTGATTGCTCCGTATCCTTTAATGGTAAATCGGCTGTTCTGATATTCTATTACGCCCCAACCGACAATAGCATAGCCGGGGTCGATTCCCAATATAATCACAAAACTGCTCCTTCCTGTCCGTTTGCATACTTTTTTATTATATCATATTTTTTCCGGTGCTACAACATCGACGCCGAGAATAATATATTATAAATCCCTCTTTGTTTTTTAGAAAGTCTTAGATTGCGCAGAGGGAAAGTTGCATAATTTTTTTTATAATTTGATTGAATTTTTAGTTTTTTGTGCTATAATGAAAGTAACAAAGGAGGTGTCCTTATGAATAAAAATTCAAAATTTGTTATCACAATCGGCAGAGAACGCGGCAGCGGAGGAAGAATGGTCGGCAAGGAACTTGCAAGACGCTTTCACATTCACTACTATGACCGAGAAATTCTTGCCTGTGCCTCTCGGGAACTGGATGTTGACGAAGAATATCTTGCCAGCATCGACGAACGCTCGATGAACTTTATGCAGAACGTCTTTCCCGTGGCATATGCCGGAAACAGTGTCGCATTCAACTATGTCACCACCGAGGCAGAGCTGATTGGGGTGCAAAGCCGTCTGATTTGTGAATTTGCCAGCAGCAGAAGTTGTGTCATTGTGGGTCGTTGTGCTGATTACCTCCTGCGTGACAATCCGAACTGTATCCGTATTTTTTTATATTCCGATATGGAGGATCGTATTGACCACATTGCAAAAATTTATGATGTCAGCAACGAAGAAGCAAAAAAGAAAATTAAAAAGATGGATAAAGACCGTGAAAAATATTATCGCAGTGTTACAGGACTTGATTGGGGTGATTCCCGCACCTATGACCTGTGTTTAAACACCTCCGTGCTTGGTATCGAAAAAAGCTGTGACTTAATAGAGAATGCTGTTCGCATCTTTTTAAAAGAACGCAATATTGATCCCGACAGCCTACCTTTTGATGACGAGTAGATACATAATTTTTTAAGCAATGAAAAATAAAAGAGCAAATCCCGATGTGATTTTAAAATCACATCGGGATTTTCGGTTATACGGCACTGTCGATGCCGCCGCTGTTATATTAGCTCCATGTTGATGGATTTTTCACGAAATCCATATTTTTCATACATTCTTTTAGCCGATATATTTTTAGCATTGACCTGAAGCTCAAGCCCATCAAAATTTTTTTCTTTTACGATACTTTTCATATAATCAAGCATCCTGTGTCCGATTCCCTTGCCTCTATATTCTTCCTTCACCGCCAGGCAATCGATAAAAAGAACATCTCTTGTCACTTGCTTATCAGATTCAATATGTCTGCACACATACGAAAGGATTCCGACGATATGGCTGTCCATCTCGGCAACAAAAAATATTTCCTGATTTACTAACTGCACAAACTCCTCAAACGGAAGTACAACATCCACTTCTTGATATATATCGGGTCTCCATGTTATATGCAGTTTCTGTACCTGTTTCATAATAGCCTCGACGTTTTCATAGTCGTCAGGCTGTGCTTTACGAATAAAACAATCCTCCATCATCGATTCTCCTTTATAATATCGTTTTGTGTGAACTGCCTCCCTTTTGTTGTTTTGCGGTTTTCTCTTAATTTATCTTTTCCGGGTCGGAGGATAAATCGGTTCCGCCCCACTCTACAACAACAAATCCTTTGCGGTCAAAGGTCGGCAGCTTCTGCTTTGGCAATTTTGCATATTTTTCACGATTATGCTCGTCCACCTTTGTTAGCAGCATCTGCACCCTTAAAACACTGTCCGGCTTTGGCGTTACTGTCAATTTTGCAGCATCTGTATACTGCTGTGTTGCAAAACTGATAAAACTTTCCTGATTGCTTTGCAATTTCGGCAGCCAATATGTAATGAAATCGTTTTGCTCCAGCTCATTAAGCCCTAAATGTGTCAACGTTTTTTCCAAGAACATCTGTGCTTCCTCAGATTTTACAAGGAATCCGCTTTCCTGTTTCCAGTTGACATCCGCTACACCTTCCCAGAACAGATAACGATAGCTTCTGCCCTCTTTATCTGTCAAGTTTCCATTCGGTTCTGCCTTTACAGTCCATCCTTCCTTTGGATACAGCGGATAGGTACTGCTTAAATTTCCGTTAAAATCGAGCTTTACATTGACCTGTGTTTCTTTTTGCGGATAAAGATAAATAACGGGTTTTGCAGTAACCGGATTTACCTCAACTTCTCCATTCATTGAATTCTGTATCTGTCGGACTGTGAAATCCAGAACCTGTTTCACTTCTTCCGGATTTAAAGAATATTCCAATATATTTTCCATATCCGAAGCATAGATTCTCATTTTGCTGCCCAATATCTGCACACGATATTCCACTCCTGTGGTAAAACGGAAACGGTATTCGGCATCCGGCTTGCTCCAAAGTGCTGACTTTTCACTAAGGGAATTCACCTGTATCTCCTTTAGTTCATTCATAACCAGAGCAAAGTAACTTGGATATAATGGTTGATTGGAGATTCCTTGTTTCCAAAGCGTTACCTGCAAATCTTCAATATGACCGGTATTCGCTACTGTTAACCAGGCTGCGTGTTTTTCATTGTTTTGATAGATTGACTGCATCAGAGAATACAGCTTTTTATGAGCGTTTAAATCGCAAAGGAAATACTCTGTTTTGGGGTCTTTCCCTTTTAAATATTGGGTAACGGCAATTCCCTTTTCATAAAGCCTGTAGGAATAGGTGCTTACATCCGCTTCTATCGGTGTCATAAAACGTATCTCAGCTGTTCCTCCCAGTAACTTTCCTAACTGAGCTTTATTTTCCGACCCTATCTTTTTCGCATTTAGGTTTTGCAGTGCCTGTGCTATCTCAATCCAGTTGTCGAAGTTAAAAATTATCGATTGGTGGTCGGTGTTATTTAAAAGGCTCAGTCCGATGTCCGATAAAATCTTTGTAAAATATCCATATGGATCTGCCTCATTCATCTTGTCCTGCATCAAGTCGATCAATTCGCCCATATCCGATTTTGTTTGGTATCCTTGAGGAATATTGAAAACAAGATCAGACTTCTCTTTTTGATATGGTGCTCCCTGAATGATATAATTTGTATCCCAGTCTTTTCCATAGACTGTAACATAGACGCCATCTGTTGTGGGAAAATTTACATCCGTTTTCTTTGCTCCGCAGCGATTCAAAAAGCGGACAATTTGGTTTACGGTTTCTTTTTCCGTAAACACAAACAAACGGTTATCATAGCGATAAGACACTTTTTCCACTTCACTTAGCTGGAATGGATTCTTCGGCTTTGCCGCAAATACGGTTAAACTTGGTAGAAAAAAACTGAGCGTAAGGATTATTGCCAAAAATTTCGATAATTTTCTTTTCATTTAAAGTACCTCCTTATGACTTTTCCTTTCCATTTAATTTTTCTTTTGGAGCCTTTTTCTTCTAAACTTCCGTATTCCTATGACTGCATCATAACATATCTATGAGGACAGGTCACTTCCCTTTTTCCTTTTCCGTTATATAACGCAAAGCCGAAAACAACTAATCATCGGATGTTACACGTTCAAATTCTGCCCGCACTAACTCTAAATTATCATCTCCGATTAAGGTGTAATGGCGGATAACACCATCTCCTCCTTGAATCAACAAACTTCCCTTGCTGATGTCCACAGTGATTACCATACCACTGTTAAAAGTGATTTCCGCATGATATTCCGGGCGTTTCAGCATTGCTTTTTCTTCCCTTAAACTTCCTTTTTTAACATGAAGCTGCTGCAAGAAGGTAAACAAGGTCTGGGAATGGTCACGAATAAGACCTACCTCTGTGCGGGAAGAGCCTGTTGTCGAAGAAACTTCCATGCCTGACAAAGCACCGAAATCCATTACAGAAAGCTGTGCCGGCTGTGCCGAATATTTAGAACAAAGCTGCTCAACCGTTTGATAAAATGCGTTAAGGCTGTTTAATTCGCAAACATAAAATTCCTTGCTGTTTTCTGTGCGATATGCTAAAATACCGTTTTTATAAAACTCTATTGTAAACAAGGTGCTGGAATCATTTGCGAGATTTATCATGTTTGTTCCCTGATATTCCGAGCCGGGGTTCACATTACCGGTGTAGGTTTCAACCACCTGAAGCTGTTCCAAAGCTGCCTGCAAAGAGGACTTACTTTGTGCAACATCCTGCACCTCCATTGTAAACGGGTTGATTGCCAGCACACGGGTTGCCTCGGAAAATTCATTTTGTGCAATTTTCGGTGCATTCGCTTTCTTTGCTTCTTCCGCAAAGCCTTGCAGCAGCTTTTTAATCTTTTCGATTGATGCGGTGGACTCGAAGGTTTTTGAGCCATTGGAAAGGGTTGTTTTAGTCCCTGACAGGGTGGACTCGTACAGATGGCAGTCTACCGCTGTTCCGTCTTTCATGCTCAGATTGAGTGTTGCCTGCCAATTTGCATCCTGCATTCCGACCGACTGCTGTATTGAAGTCAGTTGAAGTGCCTCGATTTCTTTTAACAAAAGGGTCAGTTTTTCGGCATCTTCCACTTTTACCTGATATTGGTTATCATCTTTTATAACAATATCAGCACTTTTAATCTCTGAGCTTGGCTTATAATTTTCTTTTTCTTCCTCTTTGTTATCCTCCTTATTTTTATCCTCTTTGTTTTTCTCATCTTTTTTGTTTTCTTTTTCTTTGTCCTTGTCTGTATCCTTATCGGAAGCGATTGGATCTTCTAACATATCTTCTTGTGGTTTATCCGTGTCCTTATCGGAATTTTCCTGTGACAACTCCTCTGAAACCATATGGCTTGATGTATCTTTTCCTCCAAAATCTATGTTCAGGATGAATTTAGCAAAGATTACTGTAAAAATAAGCAACACCGCAAATACAATCAACATGGTTAAAAGCGCAATTTTTTTCCCATTCATTTAATTTCCTCCTATGTTATAAAAGTAGTAGTACTATCTTCAGAGTACTACATAATCTGTCAAGTGTCAATCTAAAGATACAGATTTTCGTTTCTTTCTTTATTAAAAGGTGTTTGTTTTTATCAAAAAAATTTCCTGAATAAAAAATATTTTTTTATTTTTGAAGTGTGGATTCATCTTCTCCCCGTTTTATGGGTGTGAGGTTTTAAAAACCCAATGTGTTAACTATCAATCGGAAAATTTCCGGTACAACAAAACAGAAAGGCAGGTGAATGCTTTGCATGACGCAACGAGAATTTAGTCAATTTGTAACTCAATATGAAAAGCTGGTATTCACCATATGCTATCAGTTTGTCAAAGATTATCATGAGGCACAAAACTTATCTCAGGAAACTTTTCTTTCTGCTTACCGCCACATTGATAGCTATCAGGGTGACAACTATAAGCCGTGGATTGCAAGAATTGCCACCAACAAAGCAAAAGATTATCTGAACAGCGCTTATTCCAGACGGGTAATGCTTGCTGCTACCGAAGATGATTCGGTTGAGGCGATGGCTTCCATAAAACAGGCTGACAGTTCTCAGCAACCGGACGAACTATATATTTCCCGGGAAAGTTCCGGCAGAATCGAACAGATTATTTACTCTATGAAAGAACCTTATCGTGAGGTGTGTATTCTTCGTTTTCTGAAAGAGAAGGATATTCCGGAAATTGCAGTAATTCTCGGTCGGCCCAAAAAGACGGTTGAAACACAGCTTTATCGTGCAAGAACTATTTTACAAAAACAAATAAAGGAGGTATACGACTATGAAAAGAAATGATGAACCATTAAATAATGCCGAGCTGTTTTATTCGGATGGTCATTTAACAGACACTTCATTCGAGCTTTTGATTCAAGAAAAGCTTGACCCTCTGCAAAGTTTGGAGGTTTCGGAACATCTTTCTTTCTGTGACCAATGCTTGGAACGGTACACTGCCATTTTATGCGGGAATGATTTTGATGAAATTTCGGATATAAGCAAAGCCGAAATTCCTCCAAACGTTCCCGCAAAGGTTCGTTTGATGGAAGCTCCCAAATCTTTGCTGCCAAATGTCATGCACAAGATACAGCATAAAACCAATGTTTTTTACTTTCAGAAAATCAGTTCTGTTGCCATTGCCGCTTCGCTTGCCTTGGTTTTCTGGTCCGGAGGTCTTTTTTCCGCTAAACATTTTTCAAACAGAGCAGACCATTTGATGGATGAAATACAGTCATCTTCTCAAAGTTTTTTGGAACACACCAATAAAATTTCGGAAGATATCAACGACTTCTTCGGTTCTTTACAAAACAGTATTTCACGCCGGAATCGTTCCGGTGCAGCAAGAATAAATAAATAACTGTTTGTTTTTACAAATTTCTTTATGGATGAATCAATTAAAAAAGTTTTCTTTATGGATGGATTGAATTATAAATTTTTGACCCCCAAAGTTTTGGGAGAATCTTTTTAAAGGAGTTTTTGTTATGAGAAAAAGTAAACTTCTCACCTTTCTGTTCGGGTTGTTTCCCGGTGCAGGTCAAATGTATCTCGGTTATATGAAGCGCGGCGTTTCCCTGATGACTGTATTCTGGCTGATTATTGTTTTAATGGGATTTTTAGGAATGAGCTTTCTTGCTTTTTTCCTGCCTGTCATCTGGTTCTATGCTTTTTTTGATACCATGAATCTACGCTCGATGATCTATGAATATCTTCCCAACGATGACTTTTTGTTTCACCTGGATTCTTCTTTGGGAATTCAGTGCATCAACTTTTTTCGCCACAGACATCTGCTCAGCGGAATTTTGTTGATTATTTTCGGCGTATATATTTTGCTTCATACCTTCCTGCTGCCGTTTTTATACTTTGCTTTTGATATTGACCTCTATCCATTTTTTGAAAACTTGCCGACACTTTTGCTTGCAATCATTATTATTTTCTTGGGTGTTCGTTTAATCAAAAGCAGCCTTCCGCCAAAGGCAATTGAGGAGGACTATCAGGAATACACCTCAAAACCGCAGGAATAAACGCGCCCTATCCTTTACAACCGATTTATAAACCCTCTTTTGTGTTTGACAGCTGCTTGATTATAAAAAGCAGCTGTCAAATCATCCTAATAAAAGGCAGGTAATTATTGTGATAGACAAGAACAATTTTTCTGATTGTCTTACAGATAAAGAACAAGAAAGGGAGGATTTAAACGCTTCCCTCTCTTCATCCAAGACAATCTGTCAACAAGAAAAAGCGAAAGCTTCTCCCAGACGAATCGGAACCATGACACTGGGCATCAGTCTTATTTTGCTGGGCAGCGTCTTGATTGTTTATTTATTTCACCCATTCAGTTTATTGAATGTGATAAAAATTTCTCCCGTTCTGCTTATCTTACTGGGCATTGAAATTTTATGGCAGTACTTTCGCAATGGCGGAAAAAATCTTCGGTACGATTTTGGAGGAACACTGTTTTGTATCTTCATTACCGTTATATCGCTGGGATTATCCGCTTTCTACCCTATTTATATGCAGTTTGGTCCTGCAAACTGGAAGGTGGAACGACAGGTGGAACAGCAAATATATAATGAAATTTACAATCTGGTTCCCCAAAACTCCCCTGTTATTTTTTTAGAGGTAAATGCTAACTTAAACAGTGCTTCCCCTGCACAAAGTGAATTTGAGTTAAAAGACCTCACCCCTGCTGACCATATCTCTTTATACTTTCATTTCAGCAATCAAGACAACGCCCATACCTTTGCCCGGAATGTCCGCAGTTTATTAGACAGTATCAGCACATTAAACTATGAAAACCTATCGGTTACAGTATCTGCTCCATATCACGGCGGAGAGTTTACACTTTCTTTATACGACCGTTTTCAACTACACATGACCGTTGACCAGCTTCAACAAATGGTTTCTGACAGCCAACATATGGATGATGAAAACCCGAATGTAGAAATCGAACGTGCTGAGGCGATCGGTGAATCTTAAAAATACAATAGATAACAAAATCCCCGACCTTTTACGGTCGGGGATTTTGTTATTTATTATTCAGCTGATTAGAACAGTGTCATCTGGCTGGATTCCGGAAGATCTCCCAATGCGCCGCACTCTTTGAGTGTTTCGATGACAGTTTTAGACACGCCGGAACGAGCAACAATTTCATCCATTGAAATAAATTCACCTTTCTGTGCGGCTTCATACAAGCTGTTAGCCGCAGCATCACCGACACCCTTGAGCGAGCAGAACGGCAGGCGGATTTTTCCGTCTTCAATCTGATATTTTGTTGCGTGGGAACGATATAAATCAATCGGTAAAAACTCAATGCCCCTGCACATTGCCTCCAGTGCAATATGCAAACACTCTGCTGTTTTCTTTTCTTTATCTGTTGCTTCCATACCCTTAGAGCGCAGTTCTTTCATTCTCAGCTTCACCATTTCTTTGCCCTGAATGACGGTGGCTGCGTCAAAATCTTCGCCACGCACGGTAAAGTGTGCTGCATAAAACGCAAGCGGATAATGCACCTTGTACCAGCACAAACGGATGGCTGCAATAACATAGGCAGCTGCATGAGCTTTTGGAAACATATACTTAATTTTAAAGCAGGAATCAATATACCACTGCGGAACATCATGGTCTTTCATGGCTTGGACGTGTTCCGGTGTCAGCAGTTTATGAGCCTTTCCCTTTCGCACAATTTCCATGATTTTAAAGGACATGGAAGGGTCCAGCCCATGATAAATCAGATACAGCATGATACTGTCACGGGTTCCGATTACCTCGCTGATGGTACAGGTTCCGTTCTTAATTAAATCTTGAGCATTGCCTAACCATACATCGGTTCCGTGTGACAGACCGGAAATCTGAAGCAAATCCGAAAAATTTTTCGGCTTACATTCCAACAACATCTGACGCACAAACGGTGTACCCATCTCCGGGATTGCAAGGGTTCCCGTTTCGCACTGTATATCTTCTGCTGTGACGCCCAAGACCTCCGGTGATGTAAATAACTTATAAATCAGTTCATCCGAGGTGTCTGCATCATTTACATTCGTCCCTGTCAAATCCTCTACATATTTATACAGGGTCGGCACATCGTGCCCGAGAATGTCCAGCTTTAAAATGGTATCGTGCAGAGAGTTAAAGTCAAAGTGAGTGGTGATGATGTCGGAGTTGACATCATCGGCAGGATGCTGAATCGGGGTAAAATCAAACACTTCATAGTCGTTCGGCACAACGACCATTCCTCCCGGGTGCTGACCGGTTGAGCGTTTCACCCCCGTACAGCCTTTTGACAAGCGGTTTTCCTCTGCTTTATGCAGCGTTTTTCCATGTTCGGAAAGGTAATTTTTCACATATCCGTAAGCGGTTTTATCTGCTAAAGCTCCTGTTGTTCCCGCTTTAAATACATGACCTTCGCCGAACAATTCTTCTGTATATTTATGAGCTTTGGACTGATATTCTCCCGAAAAATTCAGGTCAATATCCGGTGATTTGTCGCCGTGGAATCCAAGGAAGGTTTCAAACGGAATATCATGCCCGTCCCTTAAATATGGTGTACCGCAGTGCTCGCAGTTTTTGGGAGGGAGGTCAAAACCGGAACCAACCGAACCATCCAAAAAGAAGATGGTATGATGACATTTTGGACAGCGGTAATGCGGCGGCAATGGGTTAACCTCCGAAATTCCTGCCATGATGGCAACAAACGAGGAGCCAACCGAACCTCGGGAGCCAACCAAATAACCATCCGATTCCGATTTGGAAACCAGCTTTTGTGCAATGACATACAACACCGCAAATCCATGTGAAATGATGGATTCCAGCTCTTTTGTCAGTCTGTTAGAAACAACGTCCGGAATTTTCCCCTCAAACTCGTACCAATCTTTTGCCCTTTGCCAGGTACGCTGACGCAAATCCTCCTCGGCTCCGTCGATGGTGGGCGTATAGGTTCCGTTGGGGAACGGGCGGACTTCCTCAATCATATCGGCAATCAAATTGGTATTTGTTACGACAATTTCAAACGCTTTTTCTTTTGGAAGATAAGAAAACTCGTCCAGCATTTCTTGGGTGGTGTGCAGATACAAAGGCGGCTGATTGTCCGCATCTTTAAAGCCCTGTCCTGCCATCAGGATAGCACGGAAGATGGCATCTTCTTTTCTCATAAAATGCACGTCACCGGTTGCCACAACCGGAATGCCCAGTCTATCGCCCAGTTTAATGATTGTCTTATTAAATTCCTGAAGTTCGCCGATTGTTTTAACGGTTCCGTTTCTCATCATAAAGTCGTTATTGCCGATTGGCTGAACCTCCAGGTAATCATAAAAGCTTGCCATACGACACAGTTCGTTCCAATTTTTTCCCGCAACAACTGCACGGAACAGCTCGCCTGCTTCACAAGCACTGCCGACAAGCAGACCTTCCCTATGTTTTATCAGCTCGCTTTTCGGAATCAGCGGACGTTTTTTATAATACTGTAAATGTGACATCGACACCAGCTGATACAGGTTTTTAAGTCCCATTTGATTTTTTACAAGCAAAATCAAATGATAAGACCTCAGCTGTCTTGGGTCTGCTGTTACCAAAGCCGTGTTTATTTTTTCGATGGCACTGATATGATAATCTCTTTTCATATCCTCCATCATGCGGATAAAGATTTTTGCAAGAACGGACGCATCATCGCAAGCTCGGTGATGATGAAAATCTCCTACCTTCAAATGCTCTGCAACGGTATCCAATTTATGGTTTTTAAGCTCCTTATATAAAGAGCGTGAAATTGTTACCGTATCAATATAGGTGTTTTTAAAATGTTTCTTCTGTCTTGCAAATGCAGCACTCATAAAAGAGCAGTCAAAATCCGCATTATGGGCAACCAGCACTGCATCTTTCGGGCAAAACGCTTCCCACATTTTCAGAGCTTCCGCTTCGCAGGGGGCATCTTTTACCATTGCATCGGTAATTCCCGTCAATGATGTTATCTTTTCCGGGATATGTCTTTCGGGATTAACAAAGGTGTTAAAGACATCGACTACCTCGCCGTTTTTTACCCGAACAGCACCAATTTCGGTGATGCGTTCCTGTGTTGCGGAAAGGCCCGTTGTTTCCAAGTCGAATACAATAAACTCACCATCAAAGCTGTGCTTCTTGTTTCCCTTGACAGCAGCCACCATATCATTGACAAAATAGGCCTCCAGACCATAAATCATGCGAAAATCTTTCCAGCCTTCGGAGGCATACATTGCATCGGGGAAACCCTGAACAACACCGTGGTCGGTAATTGCCATTGCACGATGTCCCCAACTATGTGCCAATTTTACAAGGTCCGCAGAGCTGTTCATGCCATCCATTGTAGACATATTGGAGTGCAGGTGCAGCTCCACCCTTTTTATCGGTGCATCGTCGGTTTTTTGTGTTTTTTTCACCATTGTCACCGCCAAAGGACGAATGGTGACATCGTGTTCATATTTATCGAAGGCCGCATCCCCTCGAACAATCAAGGTATTGCCTTCCTGCAATTCTTCAATCGCTTCCTTTTTATCGGTAGGCTGAATGATTTTGAGGGTATTGGAACTGGTGTAATCGGTAATATCAATAGAATAAATTTCCCACTTTCCGTCTTTTGAAGTGACGGATTCTTTTTTGACAATATCTCCCCAGACCGTTGTCAAACCCGTTTCTCCGTCTACTTCGTTTAGAGGAATCGGACGGTCTTTAATCGGTTTTCCCATCACCACAACCGCACTATCCTGCTGAAACGGAAAATCGGAACAATCAAACTGGATTTTTCCGGGCTCTTTAAAGAGGTTTTCTTTCTTTTCTTCCTTTGATTGTTTTGGCGCATCTTTCGGGCGGTTCAACGCTTTTTTCTGGTCCTCGGTGATTTTGGGAGTGCCGATAATTTCTTTATATTCGGGCTGATCTTCTTTTAGATCCAACACACCATCAAATTTTACGTCCATTGCAAGTCCGTATTGCTCTGAAATAACCCGTTTGATTGCCTGGTCACACCCGCTGTTTTGAATCAAATTATATCCGCCATGACGCAGGCTGATTGTCAAACAACCTTCTTCTATTTTCTGTGTGCAACCCTCGAAAATACCGTTTGCGGGATATCCTCTTTTTTTCAGCTCATGCAGAATATCCTCCATTGAATCACAGCAGAAAAGCTCGGGGCGGTAACGTGTCATAATCTCAAATAACGCCAAATCCGCCACCTTCATGATTTGCTTTTCTACCTTTAGAATCTCCTTTTTCGGTATCCGCTGTTCTGGATGAAGTTCCACCGTAATCTGTCTTTTTTCTTTTTTTGCATCGATGTGATGAATGGGAGCTTCCATCAGCTCACTTGCAATCTTTCCCGTCACAAACGGGCTGAACACATCTGCAAAACGGTTCACTATCTTTTTCCTCCTCTGCTGTCAAAAATACAGCAAAGCCAACCCGTGTTTTTCATGCGGGTCAGCTTGCTGTTTTATCTTATTCTTCTGTTTTTTCTTCGGAGGAATCTGCTGTTGTTTCGCCGGACTCTCCGATTGTCGGTTCTTCTTTACCTGTTTCCTGATTCTGCTGTGCTAAATCGGCAGCTTCTACATAATTGCCTTCAATGTTTTTCTTATAGAAATCATTCAGTGCTTGGGTCACATCACCGCCGTCGATGCTTTTGCCGACAGTAATCTGATTTTCCTCTTCTACCACCTGAACAGATTTATTTCCTTCTTCATCTGTTACACGGATATTTAAAGTCTGAATTACCTTTTCTACATAAGGGGTATCCGAATTGCTGACCAGAACAAAAACGATGCTGCCGTTGAGCGGTTCTCCGCCATTGCCCTGATAGTTTTCCATAATCCACTGGCGGGTCAAAACAACCTCGAATGCTTTTTTGCCATCTATCTGGGTCTGTCTGATTCTCTTAAACTGTTCTGAGGAAAGTGTTCTGGAAAGTGCTGCCATGCAATATGGACGGGTATCTAAGCCTTTTTCAATTTCATTGCGAACCCACTTTGCATCTTCCCCGAGGAAGTAATATTCTTCCGGTTTTAAGTATACGTTAGAAATCAGCGCAGAGCCGTCCTCGTTTCCGGTGCTTTCTTGGAAGGTTATCCCATCCTCAGAGCGCAGAAAGTTTGCTTTTCTTGTTACTTTACTTGCATTTTCACGGCTGCCCTCTGCGTAGTTATAGGTGTAACCCACCGCGCTGCCGGACTCGATTTCTTTTGTATTTTCCAGTGCCTGATTTAATTCTTTCAGATAGTTTCCGGATTTTACCTCATCATAAATCAAAAATGCCAGCAAAGCAACTACTGCTGCAATTCCTAAAATAATGAGTGGTTTTTTCAGATTGTTTTTTTTCTGAGCCATTTTTTAACCTTCCTTATGTACTATTTTTTCTACTTCTTTCGCAAGTTCCTCTACAACACGGTTTTCGGGAATTTTGCGGATAATTTCGCCTTTGCGAAACAAAATTGCACAGCCATCTCCACCCGCAATTCCAATATCCGCTTCTCGTGCTTCTCCAGGTCCGTTCACCGCACATCCCATCACCGCCACTGTCAGCTGAGCCTTACAATCCTTTAATCTTTCTTCCACCTGCTGTGCCAAACGGATTAAATCAATTTTTGTTCTGCCGCAGGTCGGACAGGAAACAAAGGTAATACCTTCCTTTCTGATACCGATGGATTTTAAAATATCCCTTGCGGCATATACCTCGTTAACAGGGTCATCTGTTAAAGAAACGCGGATTGTATCTCCGATTCCGTCGCACAGAAGTGAACCGATTCCAACAGCGGATTTTATCAGTCCCATGTGAGCGGTTCCTGCTTCGGTCACACCCAAATGGAGCGGATAGTCGCACTGTTGTGCGGCTAAACGATAAGCTTCAATCATGGTTTGCACATTGGAGGACTTAATGGAAATTGCAATTTGGTCATAGTCAAACTTTTCGATTAAAGATACATGATATAATGCACTGTCCACCATCGCCTGAGCGGTAGGATGACCGTACTTTGCAAGGATATGTTTTTCAAGGCTTCCCGAGTTGACACCTACACGAATCGGGACATTGTGATGTTTACAGGTTTCTACAACCTGACGGACACGGTCCTCGTCACCGATATTGCCCGGATTGATACGAACTTTATCGACACCTGCCGCAACCGCCTCGATTGCAAGACGATAATCAAAATGAATATCCGCTACAATCGGAACAGTGACGGCTTTTTTTAACTCTTCAATCAGCTTTACGGATTCTTTATTGGGAATGGCGGCGCGGATGATTTCACAGCCGGCTGCTTGCAAACGTTTTGCCTGCTCCACACTTTTTTCAAAATCTTCTGCCGGTGTGTTTAACATCGACTGAATTGTAATGGGTGCCCCTTTACCGATCTTTACCTGACCGACTGAGATTTGCTTTGATTCTCTTCTATATTCGCTCATTTTGTCCTTCCTCTCCTTTTAACCTCTTATCAGTCGGACAATATCATTAAAGGTGACAAACAGCATCAATCCCATCAATAAAAACAAGCCTGCTGCGTGTACATAACCTTCATATTTTGCCGAAAGCGGCTTTCCTCGAACCAGCTCAAGCAACAGGAACATCAGTCTTCCGCCATCCAGTGCCGGAAGCGGCAGAAGGTTAAATACACCGATGTTGATTGTGATAAACGCTGTCATCAAGAAAAAGTTGGAATAATCCTTGGTTGATGCCACTTCTCCAATCATCTGGGTAACACCCACGGGGCCGGAAAGCTGGTTCATTTGAAATTGCCCTGTAATCAGCTTTCCAAAAGAAGTCCAGACTTGTTTTACCACTCCCGTTGTCATATACCACGATTCTTTCAAGACAAGCAGCGGCGTTTTTTTCAGCCCCTGAACTTTAAAATCGAGCTTGACAATGGTTTGTCCTTCCACCTGTTCATAAGAAAAAGGGACATCATGCAGCTGAACAACCTCTCCGTTTCGGCGAACTGTCATCTGGACGGGGTTTGTTCCCACATCGACAAAAGCATAGACTAAATCGTTTGCCGTGTGGACTTTATAGCCATTGACCTTGATAATCTCGTCGCCCAGCTGCAATTTTTCATTGCTGACTGCGGCAGGGTCAAAAGCACTGACCTGTGTGCTGCCCAACATCGGTTTTGCACAAACCAATCCCAGCATAATGAAAAATCCCAACAGCAGGTTCATGGTTGCCCCTGCTATCACAACCAATATTTTGGGCAGAGGCTTTTTATTGCAGAAAGCACGGTCATCAGAACTTTTCTCGTTCTCCCCCTCCATTGCAACATATCCGCCAATCGGTAACAGACGCAGTGTATACTGTGTTTCCCCTTTGTTAAAGTAAAACAACGCCGGTCCCATACCAATGGAAAATTCCCGCACATAAACTCCCATTGCTTTTGCCGTCAAAAAATGACCCAACTCATGAATCAGGATGATAGCCCCGAAAATGGCCACTGCTATCAGGGTTGTTACGAGTAGATTCATCAAATTCCTCCCTGTTGTTCTAACAATTATTTACAAAAGATTTCTCTGACAAATTCTCTTGCTTTTCGGTCTGCTTCCAAAACCTCTTCAACAGTAGAATAATCTCCCAAATCGAAGTGATTTAAGGCTTTGTGAACCGCGGTAAACAAATCAAGATAACCAATCTTATCCTGCAAAAACAGAGAAACCGCCTCTTCGTTTGCCCCGTTGACAATACACGGATACAATCCGCCGCGTTTTGCAGCTTCAATACAATCTGCTAGGCAGGTAAAGGTTTCCATGTCGGGTTTGCGGAAGGTAAGCTCTGTGCAGGAAAGCAAATCCAGCTGTTTTGCCGGTGACTCATAGCGGTGCGGCCATGTCAGCGCATATTGAATCGGGATTGTCATATCGGGCACACCCATCTGTGCCATAACCGAACCGTCCCGATATTCTACCATCGAATGAATGATGCTTTGTTGATGGACAACAATGTCAATCTTTTCGGGCGGCATAGAGAATAACCACATTGCCTCGATAAATTCTAAGCCTTTATTCATCAATGTTGAGGAATCAATCGTGATTTTTGCTCCCATGCTCCAGTTTGGGTGCTTGAGTGCCTGCTCTTTCTTGATTCCCGCAAGTTCTTCCCTGCTTCTTCCATAGAATGGACCGCCGGACGCTGTTATAATCAGGCGTTTTACACTGTTTATATCATTTCCCTGAAGGCACTGGAAAATTGCCGAATGTTCGCTGTCAATCGGGGTCAAAAGAACGCCTTTCTTTTTCACCAGTTCCGTTACCAATTTTCCGCCGGCAACCAGTGTTTCTTTGTTTGCCAAAGCAACATTATTGCCCGCCTCAATTGCTTTTACCGTTGGCAGCAAACCTGCCACTCCCATCAAAGCATTGATTACCGTATCCTGATGAGGATAAGAAGAAATTTTGAGTACCCCTTCCATTCCTTCCAGAACCGTTGTGTCGGTATCTTTCACTCTTTGTTTTAATTCCCAAGCGGCCTGAGAATCTGTCAATGCTGCAAACTTAGGAGAAAATTCCCGAATTTGCTGTTCCATCAGCTTCCAATTACTGTGTGCCGTTAATGCCACAACAGTATAGCCCATTTTTCGACAAACTGCCAAACTTTGTGTTCCGATAGAACCCGTAGAACCTAGAATTGATACTGTTTTGTTCATTGAATCCCTCTTTTGACTCAAATTATTTTTAGCTATCTAAACCAGTATATCATGTATTTTTTACGAGTATGTTAAAATTTCAGAAAAAAGAAAATGATGTAGGTTTTTCGGTTTATTTTCCGTTTAAATAAACAGGGGAAAAAAGCGTCTTTTCAGTATGAAAGGTGCCTTTTTATTGGAAAATTCTTTTGAAAAATTCCGAAAAAGCACCTTTTTTACTAATACTTTTTTAAAAACATCAGCCGACAATGCTGCAAACCGGGAAGCATAAAGTGGTTGCATAAACAAAAGGAAGTGTGAACAGAACGCTATCGAACCGATCCAAAACACCGCCGTGTCCCGGCATAATCTTGCCAAAATCTTTAATGTCAAATTGCCGTTTAATCATCGAGAAGCTTAAATCACCCAATACGCTAATCAGAGAAGCAAACAGAGAGATGACAGCCAAGCGAAGGAAATTGATATTTAACTCAACCCCCATCATGATACAAACCTTTTGATAGCCGAATGCTGACAGCAGATTCAGCAAAACACAGGTTAAAAGTCCTCCTATCAGACCTTCCACTGTTTTATGCGGGCTGACCAAAGGGCACAACTTATGTTTTCCAAATGCTCTGCCCACAAAATAAGCGCCGCTATCGCTAAACCATGCACAGGTGAGCGCCATTAACAGATAAAACATTCCCATTGCATGACCGTTATTATCCCTTAAATATATTGCTGCCGATAAAGATAACGGTATCCCGATACTCATCATAAAGGTCAGGGCAATATCTTCTACTCCGGTATCCTGATGGGTTTTCAACAAAACCAGAAACAGCATTGCAATATACGGCAATAAAAACAGGGGAAGAAGATTCATCTCCTTCTGCATTGGTACAAAAGGGAACACTGCTGTTACGGCAAAAGCCATTGCAGACAGCAGATAATTATGACTTATTTTTGTCGCTGTTAAAAACTCGTGCATTGCAATCAATGCAATCAGCATAATTGCAATGTTTAAGATCGGTGTCTGAAAAAAGTTGAGTACAGCAATCAGCAGAACAATTCCGACAGCAGCAGAAAGCACTCGTGTTTTCACTAAAACCTCTCCATTCATTTACCTTGTTGCGGATTCTTTTTCTCGCTACAAGATATGTTTTCCTCTCCAAAGATATTCTTTTTATCCAATTTCCTTCCGACTAAACCCCGCCAAAACGTCGATTTCGTTGCCGAAAGGTATAAATTGCCTGATCAAGATGGTCTGATGTAAAATCCGGCCAAAGAACATCCATAAATACAAATTCCGAATAAGCTGCCTGCCAAATTAAAAAATTTGACAAACGCTCTTCACCGCTTGGTCGAATAATCAAATCCGGGTCCGGTTGACCAACTGTATAAAGATGGTTGCCGATAGATTGTTCATCAATTTGGTCAGGTGAAATTTCCCCTGATTTTATCTTTTCTCCCAGTTGTTTTACAGCGTGAACAATCTCGTTTCTCCCGCCATAGTTGAGGGCTACATTCACCAAAAGTCCCTGTTTTCCTTCCCCTACTTTTTCGATTCGAGCAATTTTTTCCTGAAGCACAGGGCTTAAAGCGCTCATATCTCCGATAAATTTTGTTCTGACATTATCATCTTTATTCCGGTGGGCAAAGGCATCATCAATATATTGCTCCAGCAATTCCATGATAGAATCTATTTCATCTTTCGGTCGCTTCCAGTTTTCGGTGGAAAAGGCATATACTGTTAAATAATGCAGACCTATTTTGCTGCAATATTCCACGATTTTTCGGAAAGTTTTTGCTCCTTCCCGATGCCCATAGTTGCGTGGAAGGCCTCTTTTTTTTGCCCAACGACCGTTTCCGTCCATAATAATTCCAATATGTTCCGGCAAATCGGTCTGCAAGGGTTGGTTGTTTGCCATCTCGGTTCTTCTCCTATCTTTTTAAAAGAGCCAGGCACCGCACAGCGATACCTGGCTTTGCATTTTCTGCAGTCCTTTTTGCAGCTGCATTACAGGGACATTACCTCTTGTTCTTTATCTTTAACAGCTTTTTCAATCATCTTAACAAATTTATCTGTTAAATCCTGAATATCTTTTTCTGCATCTTTTAAATCGTCTTCGGAGATTTCGTTTGCTTTTTTCTGTGCTTTAAATTTATCAACAGCATCACGACGGATATTGCGAATTGCTACTTTTGCGCCTTCTCCCTCTTTAGATACCTGTTTGCAAAGCTCTTTACGGCGTTCTTCTGTTGGGGATGGGAAGATGAGGCGAATTACAGAACCGTCATCTGTTGGATTGATGCCGATATCAGAAGCCTGAATTGCTTTATTGATGAGTTTGAGGGTAGATTTATCCCATGGCTGAATTACCAGAGTTCTTGCATCAGCAGTAGAGATTGTTGCCAACTGCTGGATTGGGGTAGCTGCCCCATAGTAGTCGACGCTTACACGGTCCAAAACAGATGGAGATGCCTTACCTGCGCGGATTGTACCGAACTCTCTGTACAGCGCATCAAGGGATTTATTCATTTTTTCTTCGATTTCTTTGTACTGTGCTTTCATATAATCCTCCATTCTGCTGAAAAACTTCAGCAAATCAATTTCATTCCGATTGTTATTTTACAAGAGTACCAATATCTTCTTCTTTAACCGCACGCAAGATATTGTCCGAGTCCTCCAAACTGAACACCAGTACAGGAATATGGTTATCTCTGCACATTGAGAATGCAGTCATATCCATAACGGCGAGCTGTTTTGCAAGAACTTCATCAAAAGAAATATTTTGATAACGAACAGCATCCGGGTTTTTATGCGGATCACTGTCGTAAACGCCATCAACCATAGTTGCCTTCAAAATAATCTGGGCATCAATCTCTGCCGCACGCAAAGCAGCCGCTGTATCGGTGGAGAAGAAAGGGTTTCCTGTTCCGCATCCGAAAATAACAATTCTGTTTTTCTGCAGATGACGAACAGCGCGGTTGCGGATATAGGGCTCTGCAACTTGCTGCATGGAAATTGCCGTCTGAACACGAACATCGCATCCAACCTGTTCCAAGGCATCCGCCAAAGCCAAAGAGTTCATAACGGTTGCCAACATTCCGATATGGTCGGCTCTTGTGCGGTCCATATTTCCGCTGCTGCGACCTCTCCAGAAATTTCCACCGCCAACAACAATTGCTATCTCTGTGCCCAAATCATAAATCTTTTTAATACTGGAGCAGATAGACTGAACAACCTCATAGTCCAAACCTGTTTTCTTATCTCCTGCAAGCGCTTCCCCGCTAAGCTTGATAAGCACACGCTTATACATATTTTTTCACTCCCAATATATTTTAACCATCTGTGTCCGACAGTTTGGCAACATCTTTTATTTATATCTACTATTTTACCGTAACTTTTTGCCAATGTAAAGACCTTTTTTTCGTTCGATAAAATTTCGCAGACATTTTAAAGAAAAGACTTATCTTATTTTCTTTGTGCATAAAAAGAGGGTACAAGCTTATATAAACTTGTACCCTTATACAAACCGATTTAAAACGGTTCTTATTTCATCATGCTTGCAACTTCGCTTGCGAAATCGTCAACTTTCTTCTCAAGACCTTCGCCTTTTTCAAAACGAACAAAGGAGAGAATTTCGATTTTGCCGCCCAGCTCTTTTGCTTTTGCTTCGGTGAAAGACTTGATAGTCTGGTCGCCGTCTTTGATGAATTCCTGGTCGATCAGGCAGTTTTCTTTGTAGAATTTTTTGATTCTACCCTGAACCATTTTTTCAGCGATAGCTTCCGGTTTGCCTTCGTTGATAGCCTGAACTTTGAGGATTTCTTTTTCTTTTTCCAGAATTTCAGCCGGAACTTCGGATTCGTTGAGGTAGGTTGGGTTTGCTGCTGCAATCTGCATAGCAACATCTTTACCGTACTCTTCAAAGCCTTCTTTATCAGCTACATCGGTATCGAATTTAACCATAACGCCGATGCTGCCGCCTGCATGGATGTAGGTAGCAACGTCGCCTTCGTAACGAACGAAACGTCTGATTTTGATGTTTTCACCGATAGTCTGAATTTTTTCTGTAGTCAGATCGGCAATGGTCATGTCGCTGCCAACAGCTTTTGCTGCATTCAGAGCATCAACATCAGCCGGATTTGCTTCTACTACTGTCTGTGCGCAGGGATCAACAAATGCCTGGAAATCGGCATTCTTTGCAACGATGTCGGTTTCGGCGTTAACTTCGATTACAACGCCAACTTTCTTTGCAGTGTCAACATATGCTTTAACAACACCTTCGGCAGCAATACGGCCTGCTTTTTTAGCAGCGGCAGCCAGACCTCTTTCACGAAGAAGTTCGATTGCTTTTTCCTGATCGCCTTCTGCTTCTGTCAGTGCTTTTTTACATTCCATCATACCGCAACCGGTGATTTCACGCAGTGCTTTTACGTCCTGAGCTGTAAATGCCATGTTCAATTCCTCCAAACTAAAATTTGTTTGTTTTTTAAAAAAGTCCCGACAGAGAATCCCTGTCGGGACCGGTAACTTCCAACTGTTTGACGTTAATTATTCAGCGTCGTTTTTTTCTTCATCAGAAGCTTCAGCAGCGTTCTGAGCGCCCTGTCTGCCTTCGATGATAGCGTCAGCCATTGTACCGGCAATCAGTTTTACTGCACGGATAGCGTCATCATTACCTGGAATTACATAGTCGATTTCATCTGGATCGCAGTTTGTGTCAACGATAGCAACCAGTGGAATACCCAGTTTCTTAGCTTCGGCAACAGCGATTCTTTCTTTTCTTGGGTCAACGATGAACAGTGCGCCCGGCAGCTTGTCCATAGTTTTGATACCGCCAAGGTATTTTTCAAGCTTTTCGATTTCAAGCTCGAGTTTAGCAACTTCTTTCTTTGGCAGACGCTCGAATGTGCCGTCTTCTTCCATTTTGTGCAGCTGTTCCAATCTCTGGATTCTGCGACGGATGGTTTTGAAGTTGGTCATCATACCGCCCAGCCATCTAGCGTTTACATAGTGTGCGCCTGCACGCTCTGCTTCTTCTTTGATGGATTCGCCAGCCTGTTTTTTGGTACCAACAAACAGTACATTGTCGCCGTTAGCAGCTACTTCGCGAACGAACATATAAGCTTCTTCGAGTTTCTTTACTGTTTTCTGCAGGTCGATGATGTAGATACCGTTTCTTTCGGTGAAGATGTATCTTGCCATCTTAGGATTCCATCTGCGGGTCTGGTGACCAAAGTGTACGCCTGCTTCAAGCAGCTGTTTCATAGATACTACGCCCATGTTAAAGTCCTCCTTAAGGTTAAAACCTCCGTCTTGAACGCTTTACCGAAATTCCGAAGGATAACCGCCAATGGGCTCGGTCGATTATCCTGCCCGCAAAAAATGCAGGTCGCCTGTTTGCCTGTCGGCACCATTCGGTCAATTCAAAACGTGTGTTATTAAGATACGGCAAAGGGAATATTTTCTTCCTCTTTTCCCGCTCCCGACTATTATATCAAAGGCAAACAAAAATTGCAAGGGATTTTTTGGCGGATAAAGCCGCTTTTTCTCTTTTTGACGTTGTGCTGTTGAGCTAACATATTTCTCTTACCGCTTTTGTTTAGGTAGAACAAAATTCTATCCGCGATATCTGCGTTTTACCTTCGGCGGACAACTGACAAGGATGGTATCTTCTCCTATCACTTCGATATTTTCCCAAGGAATGACCGTATCCTCTTCCCTACCCAGCAAGCCGAACAAGCGATATCTTCCGTGAATCACAATCGCCGTCAAAGCGGCACTTTGCGTATCCAGTTCCACATCTCCCACATAGCCGAGCCTTACCCCGTCGGCTGAATTGACGACATCTTTATACTTAAAATCGTTGATGCGGCACAGCACCCAGCTCACCTGCCCTTATAATCAGATAAGATATTTTATTCATAAAAAAATTAAAAAATGCTATCTTCTTTACTTTTAATTTATCGCATCTATCGCATCGGATTTTCCTGTTTTATTTTAAGGAATGAATATTAGAATTTTGCCAAAAGCAAAATCTTATTCCGGGGCAGGATTATGAAACAATTTGCGGATTATTTGACAGCATTAAGAATAAATTAGATGATGACGGCGGAAGTGGAGCAAACTGCACAAGCGGTCAAATTATGGCATATATAAATGATCCGTATAGCAGGCTGCGTGACTGGGGAATTTCTCGTACAGAATGTTGGGGTGTGCGTCTTCCCTTTGATTATATCGATGAAGTACCATCACAGATGCAGGTGGTTGAGGTTCCCGAAGGTGAGTATATTGTTTTCAAACATGGTTCATTTAATTATGAGCAAGAAAATTTCAGCGTAGAAGAAAAAATCGAAAGAGCAACGGCAAACTTTAATTATCCGGACAGCGGTTGCTGCTTAGATACTTCTCCCAATAGAGTAATGTATTTTTATGATAATCCCGAACAATATTTAAATATATCCGACCGGTGCAAAAACTTGATTTATCTGGTCACTCACCTAATGCTGAATCAATTTTATTATAACACAAAATAAGGAGGACAAAGGACATCCCTGCTTTTCTTATTTTTTATAAATGTTTTATTAGCAGAATTATGTAGATAAATCGATGATTTTCCATATCGCTATTTTACTTGCAGTGAACATCAATGAATTTTGTTTCCAATTTGGAAT
>JAHHTY010000002.1 GCA_020024325.1 Negativibacillus sp. | reverse complement strand
AAATGTTTTCTCCTAATTTCTATGATTCTTTAATGGCGGATAAAAGGGTGCGGAAGAATTTGCCCTGTTGTTTTTTTGTTATAGTGTTCTTAAATAATCTGCATACCAGCAAATAATTTCGACAATGTGGAAAAGCTCCGACTCTTTGCTGACACTTCGCCACAGTTTTTTGTAGTAGTAAAGCCATTCTTCCAGATGGGTGGCAAGGGCAGCAGCACAGTTTTTATCGGGCTGCTGATGCAGATATTCTTTTTGTGTTACGATAGCTCCCACCTGATTTAGGTAACAGCAGGCATCCAGAACAACAATATAAGCGTTTAGAAGTTCTTTTGTATCACCAAAGGTTTGTGGGAGCTTGTGCAGCAGCTCCTGCTGAATTTGAGCCAAAGAAGCGTTACAGCTTTTAACCTGATCAATTAAGGTGGCATCAGAGAATTTAGCATCCACAAATCTCTTTACATCTTGATTCTGTTTTGCTTTGTGGTAGATTTCATACTCACGAAAAGCACAGATGGACATCCAATTATAAAGAATGTGGTTGCTGATTTCTCCCATAAGGCTGCTGAGTTGCTCGCAGTCTTTTCCGAATTCAAGGATGGAAATTTGTCGGTTCAGCTCGTCATATTCCAATATTTCACGGCTCCATGAAAATTGTGCGCCACAGATTGTACCTGCAAGGCTGAATTTTGGGTGGCATATATGGTGGAAATCTCCCCAGTCGGTATTCAGCAGCCCAACGGCGTGGTAGCGGTAGGCATATTCTGCCATTTTGCGGATGTTTTTATAGGCGTTCTTGGAATCGGGCACAAGGCGGGACCAACTGATGACACCCGGGCAATTACAAAATACAGCGTTTGCCTGTGCAAATTTTCGGGTTTCGTCTTCCTTGACATTCGGAGAGTAGTCCCAGTTGAGATATACCATTTCAGCCGGAAGCTCTTTTACAAGTTCAGGATATTTTCCGATAATATCTCCCCACATCATTGGTTTGCAGCCCAGCTCAAGTATGTGGTTACACAGTTTTTTGACAAACTCGATATAAGCTTTGTCTTTGCCGATTTTGTCACAATATGCCTTGCTTCTGCCAAAGCCCAGGTCAAAGGTTTCGTCGGCACAAAGATTAAATTTATCGGTGCGGAACAATGGGCGGTATTCATCAATCATGCGGCAGATAAAGGGAAAACTGTTTTGATTTGTGATGTCCAGCGTGTGGTGGTCTTGTTTATCCCATGCGTCAAAGGGGTCTTTGTCCGAATCTTCCAGCTCACACATTGAACAGAATTGCTTTGTGCGAAGCACCTTATACAGGTGGCTGAAGGTAGAGATGGAAGGAACCAGTTCTATGCCTCGGTCATAACAATAATTGTCCAGTTCGATAATTTCTTCGGGAGTGAGAGGGTCATCATCTCTCCAGACTTCGCTGAAATCTCGAAACAGATGGGTGTTTTCAATGTACAGCTGAAGCTGATTGATTTTATACTCAGACAGTTTATCGGCAAGTTCTTTTAGAAAAGCAAGGGTCGGAACTCTGCCGCGGGTGACATCGTGGTAAAATCCACGAAAAGCAAGTGCGGCGAAATCTTCCACCTGCAAACAAGGGAGAGAAGCTCCGCTTTGTTTTAAAATTTGTTCCAGTGTTCGGATAGCCCAGATTAAACTTTGTTCACAAGATTGAAGGGTAATGCCTTGCTCGGAAACCTGAACACGGTAAAAATCCGGTTTTGTGTCCTGTTCATCCTCTTTGCAAAGACAAAGGAAAATATCGCCTTTTCTGGGTTTACCGCTGGTGATGTGAAGCTGAAAGCCCAAAATTTTTCTGATTTTTTCCTGCAAGATGACAGCTTGACGGTAGTTGCGTTGACTGCACTCGGGGTCAAGCACAATGTATGCCTGATAGCTTAAAACAAACAACTTGTCATCAAAAGTTTTAAAGTGAGCCGGAGTTGGTAAAAGATACATTTTCGTTTCCTCCCTTGTTATCGACACTACGACAGCATTTGTTGTGGGTCATCAATTTTCCCGATTAGATGCTCACCTTTATTTTACAATATTTTGAAGCTTCTGTGCAGGGGAAAGAAAAAATTTTATGATAAAAGGTTTAGCCGAATTTTTACTTTAAAACATCCATAAAAAAAGAGTCGATGCAGCTGATAAAAGCGACATCGACTTTTTTGAGTGCACAGCTTATTTAAGCAGGGCAGAATTTTATCATTTTTTATGAAGCGGAGGCGTTGTTTAATTCCTGTTTTGAAGGCATAATCTTTGCAAACAAAGAGTGGAATATTAAAGCATACAACACACCAAATCCGGTGTTAATCAGACGAAACAGCACTGCTTTGGGGGCACCCATCAAGCCGGCAGCGGTAGTGAGCGCGCCCAGACAGTTGAAGGTGGTTTGCCAGCCGTAAGTTACACAGAATCCAACGCAGAAACCGCCGAAAATGCCGAACATACTGTGGTATTCTACCGGAACAATATAGCTTGCAGCCAGAAAAATAGCACTGCCTGCAATCATGCCGATGAATCGGTTTTTAGCACGGCTTAGGTAAACATCACCGGAAAACTGGGTAACGGAAAGAGCTGCAAAACCAACCCACATGGTCCGAGGCAGCCCAAGCAAAGTGGCTATCAGCATGGCTGTGGAAACGGCAAGTGTCAGCTTAATCTGCCAACGGGAGCGCGGAGTGCTCGGGTGAAATTCCTTAATAATGTCAATCAGCTTTGCAGTGCAGGTGGATTTGCGATGGTTTAAAAAATACACTAAACAACAAGCGATTCCGGCACAACCAAGTCCCAGAGCACGCATCCAAAAGTCATGCCCGCTGACATCATAACCATACAAAAGCAGATAGCACATGACGGTGGTGGATTGGTTTGACATACGGACATCATGACATCCTATGCAGGCAATCAGGAAAATGGATAAAAGATGCACCGCAAAGCTGCCAAACGCTGGCAGGATGTTTGCAAGATGCGGCGAAAAAATCAGCACTGTAAAAATCATCAGCAAAGACATTACACCATGGGTGGGACGTAAGCCTAAGTCTGCCTGACGGAATACCAAAATAAACAGCAGGGATACGACACCTGCAATAGAATTGCTTTCACCAAACAACATACTGAATGCACCGACAAAGCCAACACAGAAAGCAAGGGTGAGAACAACTTTGAAGATATAAATTGCAAGATGACGGTATTTTTCTTTTGGGGTTTTGCTTTCTCGGAGCAGTTGCTTTGAGCCTGCCTGACCGAGCTGAAGTTCCTGATAAAAAGTCACATTATTCCTCTTTTCTGTATCTCAATAAAAATAAACGTAATGAAAAGTATATCATGCAGTACAAGATAAATAATGAATAAATCATGAATTTTAATTTTGAAGAAGGTACAAAGTAAAACCACACAAAGATAAATGTAAGATGTTGTAAGGAATTACAATCTTTGTCGATTCGGCTTGACGTTGTATTCTTTTAACTATATCATTATAGTTAAAAGAATAACAAAATATTTTAACCTAAAATAGGAGGAAAAGATAAATGATGTTAGCAGGAAAAGTAGCAGTTGTTACCGGAGGAACCAGAGGTATCGGCTATGCAATCGTAAAAAAATATCTGGAAAACGGGGCAAAAGTTGTTCTGTTTGGTTCTCGTGAGGAGTCGGTTAATAAGGCATTGGCTTCCTTAAAAGCTGAAAATCCAAACTGGGAAGTAGAGGGTGCATATCCGGACCTGACTGACCCAAAAGCGGTAGCAGAAGAAATCGAAAAAGTGGGAGAAAAATTTGGCAGACTGGATATTCTGGTTAACAATGCCGGTATTTCCCAAAGCGAAAAACTGGAAAACTATGATCCGGAAGATTTTGCAAAGATTATGGATTTAAACGTAAAAGCGTTGTTTAATGCAATTCAGCCTGCTGTAAAGATTATGAGAGCACAGGGCAGCGGTTGTATTTTAAATACAAGCTCTATGGTCAGCATTTCCGGTCAGCCTTCCGGTGTTGGATATCCAACCAGTAAATTTGCAGTAAACGGTATGACACTTTCTTTGGCAAGAGAGTTGGGTCCAAGCAATATCCGTGTGAATGCAGTTGCTCCCGGCATTACCAGAACAGATATGGTAGCAGCTTTGCCGGAAAAAATGATTCAGCCACTGATTGCGGCTATTCCACTGCGCCGTGTTGGCGAACCGGAAGATGTTGCAAACGCATTTCTGTTCTTAGCAAGCGATATGGCAAGTTATGTAACAGGCGAAGTTCTCTCTGTAGACGGAGCAGCACGTTCTTAATTTTAAATATTTTTATCAATAAAAACTGCGGCACAGCAAATAGCTGTGCCGCAGTTTCTTTTTTATATACCGATTGGTTTTAAAAATTAGGAAAGGATTTTTGGTAAAACTTTTTATCAAGACATATCACAAAGATATTTCTGCTTTAAAATAAGTTCTGTATCAAAATGCTTGTATCTTGATATCTTGCCGTGATAGTTATAAAGCTTAGCAAAAAGTTTTAAGGTTGTGTAATTAGATAGGTATAGAATATCAAAGCACCATCAGGGAGCAAAAGGGCTGTATTTTCCATTGCGGAAAGCTGTTCTTCAGTTTTTCCGCTGAACCAGTCTAACGAATTTTGACGGGCAAATTCAGCGACGCTGGTATATTTGCTCACCTGGAACAAGTCTGCACCGGTTATTTGAGAAGGATAATGACTCTTATCAAGAGTTGGTTTATCGACCCATTCATCGCTATGTTTTAAATGTTGCATCTCTTCCATTTCTTTATCGGAAAGCAGATAAGGTATAGGCAGATTGCTGTCTTTTAAAATAGAAAGAAGGAGATCATTTTCGATAAACAGCTTGCTGTAATAAGAATCTTGGGTAGACGGTATGAACACCTGATTGCAAGCTGCTGAGGTGCGGTGCAGGCTGGAAGCGGAATAGATTTTATCAATCAATTCGGGGTCGCTGATTGTCCATCGAAGATTGGTGTCATAAGCCTCTGCGGCATTTTGGCGGTAAGAATGAGTAGAGAAGCCAAGATCAATCAGATTGTTTGTGCTGTCGTGGAATGGCATAGAAACAACAATTTCTTTGATGGAAGAGGAAGGATGATTTTGCGGCACAGTGTTCCATTCTTTTAAAAGTGCAAGGGTGTTATGATAGGAGGAACGCAGAATCAGGCTGGAAGAATCGAATTTCAAGTTGCGAAATTCTTCTCTCAAATCCAGATTGATGCCCTCTTTTTCGTTATATTCTTTCAGGAAGAAGGAAAGATAGCCTATTGTTGGGTCAGCGGTGCTGTCCATCAAGCGATCGCCGCTCATTGTAAGCATATCGGCACGAAGGGTTTCCAACAGCTGTTCATAGTGCTCGGCAGGGATGCGGTAGACCAGTTTCCCACCTTTATCATAGACCTCAATGCCATCCAAAATAGATGGAGAATAATGAAAAACAGGTTCGCTTTGCTGAATATATTCCGGCTGGCAGATCAACTCCAAAATGAGAGGAATTTCATGATAGGAAAAAGAATAGTAGCGCTGCATTTGCGTTTTGAAAGGGGAAAGCTGATAGTCAAAACTCATATAATAACCGGTGTTTGGATCTTCGGTGTTTCCGACAATTCCTCTTTGGTGCAGCTCGGTTATAATTTCTTTAGCACGCGGTGATGTAAGAGTGATTTTTTTGCTTTGGACGGGAGTAACATAAGAGCCGTCTTTGCTTGGATAATAATAGTAGCTATATTGAAAAGCAGGGTCTTCGGAGAGAGAAATTTTCTGGATGCGGTCAACAGAAGGGATACGACTGACAGCCCCAAAGCCATTGGTAATGAAGATGAGAGGAGAAATTAAGGAAAGGCAAAGGGTAAGGGCAATGTATCTTCTGTTTTTATAAAGTCCGGCAAATCCTTTTCCGGTGATGCCTTCGACAATTAAAAATCCAAGAGGAGCACCGACCAAAGAGGCAAGCAGGGCATTTGGGATATTGTTTGAGTTCCCCAAAAACTTTATATAGAAAAATATAGTCATCATCATCAATCCGGCAGCTACCTTCATGATTTGGGAAATCATACTTTGTCTGCCCCACATCTGTGCCCATTCACTTTGATAATGTTGATAGAAGCGAAGGGTTAAGAACAAAACGCCAACAGAAATGAGCAGCCAGATTGCAGCAGCTATTAAACATTGAGCAGAAATGCTGTCGGCATACATATTAAGCTCAACATAATACACCATGGTAGTATAGGGGCAAATCCATTTTATTATAGGGATAAAGAAAGTGATGTGTGGCAGTGAGGAAACAAGGAAAATAAAGATGCCTAAAAGACCACCCAAAAGTCCGTTTAAACCGATTGAATAGAGGATACTTTCCATTACATTTGATGAGGTGACAGCAACCATACAGGAAACTGTGAAAACAACAATGTACATACTAGCCCAGAAAAACAGGTCGGAAAGGTTGTTTAACAGGAGAACGCCAATTGAAGGTGAGGGGTAAAAAAAGGCTACATGAATGATGAAACACAATATTTTTGTTACCACCAACGGTGCCAGCAACAGGCTTAGCCCTGCAAAATATTTTGAAAGAAACAGTTTTTTTCGAGATATTGGCATCGAGTGATAAAAATCAATGGAAAGACGGTCATGCAGGTAATGGAACAGCATTGCAGCCATCAATACCGGAGCAATAAACCCAATGAGTGCAAAAGAAAGGGAAGAACGAAAGAAATAGAAATTGCTTCCGTCCAACTGTATTGCTTTTCCGAAGGTTGGAAGCACCACAGCCAAAATCATACAGATACCATAAATGAGAGCAGGTCCTATATTTTGCTTAATGGTGGTGAGGTAAAGGTGGAAAAACTGTTCTTTTAACGATAGTTTGTTTTGGTTGGTTTGTTTATTTTGGCTAGAAGATAACATTGTTGTAGTCATAACCGACCGCCTCCATTTCTGTAATGAAGATTTCTTCTAAGGTGAGAGGGACACTTTCGCACAACAGAGGATTGAGTGCAGAAAGTTTTGCATGGACTTCGGCAGGATTGCCGCGGACAACCATTTCGGCAACACTTCCGCTTGTGTGCAAAGAGATGATAGGAACAATTTTTTCCAGTTCTTCACGACCGGGTAAAGGCTTCATGGCAAGCTGGATTTTAGAAAAATCGCTGCGGAGTTCGCTTAGCTCCTTTTGAAACAAAATCTTTCCGCTGTGCATCAGTCCAACCTGATCGCACATATCCTCCAACTCACGCAGGTTGTGGGAGGCAATCAGGACAGTGCTTCCCCGTTCCACAATATCGTCTGCAATAATTTTACGTACTGCCACACGGATGACGGGGTCTAAACCGTCAAAAGCCTCATCTAACAGCAGATATTTAGGCATACAGCTCAGTGCCAAGATAATGGCAATTTGTCGGCGCATACCTTTGGAGCAGGCAGAAAGTCGACGCTCCGGTGGGATTGGAAACTTTTTAACCAATTCTATGTAGCGGTTGACCGACCAATTTTGATAGATTTTAGAATAAATTTTAGCTAAAGAATCCATGGAAGCACCCGGCAATTGGTAAATTTCATCGGGGATAAAGAAAATATCCTGCTTGAGTGCATCGTTGTCATAGATAGGCTGTTCGTTAATGGTAATGCTGCCCGAGGTGGGGCGGTAAATTCCGGAAAGCAGGTGCAGAAAAGTGGATTTTCCGGCACCGTTTGAGCCAACCAGACCGTAGATTCGTCCTTCCTCGATGGTGGTGGTAAAAGAATCCAGTGCAATGGTTTCGTCAAAGTGTTTGGTCAAATTTTCGGCTTTAATCATGGGGAATACCTCCTTTTAGGGAATCAAGATGGAGATTGATTTTATCAAGCAGCTGTTGACGGGATACTCCCCGAGAAATAGCTTTATCCACAGCATACAGCACCTGGTCCAACGCCTCTTGTTTTGGAAACTCCAACGAAAGCAGATCGGGGGAAACAAAACTGCCCTTGCCGGTAACGGTATAAATGATTCCGTGGCGTTCCAGCTCCTGATATGCTTTTGCCACTGTATTTGGATTTACACCGACTTGACGTGCCAATGCCCGCACCGACGGAAGCTGCTGGTGCGCATCCAGCACGCCTAAAATGGACAGGCTGATAATTTGTTCCTCCAGTTGTTCATAAAGAGGGATTCTGCTTTGCAGGTCAAGTTTTATCATAAAATGACCTCCTGTTCAGTGTATCAAGTGTATTAGTTTAAATAGTACACACTTATTATAGCAAACTTTTTATATTTGTCAATAACAAAAAAATAAAAATTTTAAACATGTAAAAAGGGAGAGAAAAGCATTTAACTTTTCTCTCCCTGAAAATGGCTGAGCTTATTTTTTTGTAAGATCTTCAAAATTATAAGAATAGAGCTTGGTACGGACATCGTTTGAAATCTCATAAAAGATTTTTTGGAACTGACAGCAATGGTCTTTATGCCTGGAGCAGGCATATTCTCCGTTTATGCAGCGGTTAAGTGCAAATCTACCCTCGATGGTTTCGATGACCTCACCCAAGGTAATATCGTTTAGTGGGCGACCGATTTCATATCCGCCCTGAGTTCCTTTAAAGGATTTGATGATTCCGGCAGCGACCAATTTTCGCAAAATTTTCAATGAAAAGCGCAGAGTCACACCTGTCATTTCAGAGATGGTCTTTGCATCAAGCCTTTTTTGGCTGCGTGCCAGAGCATCTACAATTCGGATTGCATAATCGGTTTCCAAAGTAATATGCATTTTTTCACCTCTCACCTTTCATTTTTTAGCTGTATCCTATAAAAAAGAATAGCTACTAAGATTACCTTTTTAGTATACGATATACTATGCCGATTGTCAAGAAAAAAGTGTGAGCAAAAAGAACAACAAGGAAAAGAATTTTTGACTTAACATCACCCCATAAGTTTGATGTCGTATAAAAAAGAGCAGAAAAGATTCACATAAAAAAACAGGTAGAAAAGCAATTTGCTTTTCTACCTGTTTTTTATCATTTCATTAGTCTAAAAAGTCTTTCAGACGTTTGCTTCTGCTTGGGTGACGCAGTTTTCTCAGTGCCTTTGCTTCAATCTGACGGATACGCTCACGGGTAACGTTAAACTCTTTTCCGACTTCTTCCAGAGTGCGGTTTCTGCCATCCTCCAGACCAAAGCGAAGTTCCAGAACTTTTTTCTCCCTTGGGGTCAAGGTGGAAAGAACCTCTTCCAGCTGTTCCTTTAAGAGGGTGTGGGAAGCGGCATCTGCCGGAGCAGGTGCATCAGAGTCTTCGATAAAATCGCCCAGATGGCTGTCTTCTTCCTCACCGATTGGGGTTTCCAAAGAAACAGGTTCCTGAGCAACACGCATGATTTCGCGAACCTTGTCGATTGGCATATCGAGTTCTTCTGCGATTTCCTCTGCTGTTGGGTCGTGTCCGTTTTTGTGCAGGAGCTGGCTGGAAACTTTTTTTACCTTGTTGATGGTTTCTACCATATGAACAGGGATACGAATGGTTCTTGCCTGGTCAGCAATTGCACGAGTGATTGCCTGACGAATCCACCATGTTGCATAGGTGGAGAATTTAAAGCCTTTGGTGTGGTCAAATTTTTCAACAGCCTTAATCAGACCAAGGTTGCCTTCCTGAATCAAATCCAGGAACTGCATTCCACGTCCGACATAGCGTTTTGCGATGCTGACAACCAGTCGAAGGTTTGCCTCGGAAAGACGTTTTCTGGCATAAGGGTCGCCCAGTGCCATTCTTTCTGCAAGCTCAATTTCCTCTTCCGGTGTCAGAAGCGGAACTCTGCCGATTTCTTTGAGATAAACCTTGACGGGGTCGTCAATACTGATTCCGTCCACCGACAGCAGAGCATCATCGTCCTTGTCAGAGTCTAAATCTTTACTGTCAAAGTCGGAAAGATCAATATCATCCACAACGTCAATGTTCAGCGATTCCAGCGTATCATAAAGTTTATCCACTTTTTCTACGTCAAAATCCAGCTGTTCCAAAGCATCGTTGATTTCACGGGTTGTGACCTTACCGTTGGCTTTGCCGGTTTCAATCAGGCTTCGAATGACTGATTTTTTGTCTTTTACTGCCAAATTAACTCCTCCTGTTTTTTTTGGCTGCCAACTGTTTGACATACTCTCCCAGAGCATTGTCATCCATTTGTGCAACTTCCTTTTCTGTTTTTACATTTCTGTGCTCTATCAATATAGTGATATAATCACGGATTGCCGTTTCATCACACCGCTGCGAAGGGGCGGTGGCAAGAATGGCGGATACCCTGCCCATTGCCTGTTCGGAGAGAACCGAGGATAAATCCAGCATCTCTATCGAAAGACCGGAGGATAACCGTTGTGCAAAGGTGTGATACAGTTCCCGATTGATGTCGGTGACAAAATCCTGCTCACCGATATCGGAAGATATTGTTGAGAAAAAATCGGGATTTTTCATCAAACAGTATAAAATGCCCTCTTCTGCCATGGCATAACGCAGATTGCTGCGTCGCTGCAAATCGTTTTTTGCAGCAGCCATATTTCCGATATAAATATTAGTATCTGCTTTTTGTCGGCGATTTTCTTTGTAGCGTTCCCGTTTATCCAGCGACTGAATTTGTGCATGGATTGCCTGCGGAGAAATTTCCAGTTCGTTTGCCACCTGAGTGATGTATACTTCCCGTTCTACCGGATTGCGTATCCCGGCAAACAGTTTGCAGGCTTCTTTAAGAAATCCCACTTTACCGTCAGCAGTTTGGATATCAAAATTTTTACGAAGCTTTGAAAGCTCAAATTCGACAGCATTGCGGCTGCCGTCTAACAGCATGGCAAAGCGTTCCCGACCATATTTTTGCAAAAATTCGTCGGGGTCTTTTGCCCCTGTCATTGATAAAACGCCAACCTTGACACCCACCTCGTCAAAGATGTTGATGGCTCGCTTTGTTGCTGCCTGTCCGGGTCCATCCGAATCATAGGCAAGGATGACACGGTCGGTATACTGAGAAATTAACCGTGCCTGCTCTTCGGTCAGGGCAGTGCCGAGCGTTGCAATGGCATTGTCAAATCCGGCTTGGTGAATGGCGATGACATCCATATAACCCTCTGCTAAAATCAGACCCGGTAATTTGGAAGTCTTTGCAAAGTTTAGCGCAAACAGATTTTTGCTCTTTTTAAAAACAGGGGTGTCACTGGTGTTTAAATATTTTGCACCGCTGTCATCCAATGCTCTGCCGCCAAAGGCGACCACATTGCCCCGAAGGTCAATGATTGGAAACATGACCCTGTTGCGGAAGCGGTCAAAGACACCGCCTTTTTTGCTTTCAGATGCTACGTTTGCAGCCACCATCTCTGTTTCGGAAAAGCCTTTTGCTTTTAGGTGATTTGTTAGGTCGTGCCAGCCGGCAGGGGAATAGCCCAAACCGAAATGGCGAATGGTTTTGCGGTCCCGCCCTCGGTGAATGAGATAATCGTAGGCTTGTTTGCCCTGTTCGGACATCAGGCAGCTATGGAAAAAACGGGCGGTTTCCCGATTGATTTCCAGCACCCTTTTACGCAAAGCAGAACGATCGTCCGAGTCGGAATCTTCCGGAACGGTCATACCGCATTTTTGTGCAAGCAGTCGAACGGCTTCGATGTATTCCAGATTTTCTATTCTACGGATAAAGGTGATGACATCGCCACCGGCTCCGCAGCCAAAGCAGTAGAACGATTGCGTTTGCGGATAGACAAAAAAGGAGGGGGATTTTTCGGAATGAAAAGGGCAAAGCCCTGTGAAATATCTTCCTTTTTTCTTTAACCCAACATATCCCGAAATAATCTGCTCAATGTCACTGTATTGTTTGAGCTGTTGAATAAAAGCATCCGAAATCATGACTATGCCCTCCTTTCTTCTATAATATTATATACCGAAAAAGATTTATTTTTCCTCTAAGAAATTTGAAGTTTCAGAAAATATGACAATTTTTTGAAAAAGAATGTTGGTTTCTTGTGCTTTATGCGGGATTACCGAGAGGTAAAACAGCGGAAATTAAAAGAAGTCAAAGCGTTCTTCCAGTTTTTGCGGAACTACCAAAGCAGCGGAAAGCTCGGTGACTTCTTTGATGAACCGCTCGCATTGGTCTGCTTTAAACAAAACCTTCATGTTTACAACTGCACCAAAGTCGGTCGATTCTACTCGGCAGATGTAGTTTGGAAGAATATAATTGATTTTGCCATAGAAAGAATAATCCAACTCCATTCCCAGCACAACGCAGGTGGTCATCAGCTTTCGCTCGGCAGCATCGACAGCAATCTTTGCCCCATGAGAGTAAGCTCGAACAAGTCCCCCGGCACCCAGCAGAATTCCGCCAAAGTAACGGGTCACAACGACCGCTACATCGACAAGACCTTCTTTTTCAATGCAGTCCAGCATCGGAACACCGGCAGTACCCTGAGGTTCGCCATCATCGGAGTAACGTTTAACCCCATTGCGCAGGATATAAGCATAGGTATTGTGGGTGGCATCACGGTGCTTTTGTTTGATTTCATTGATAAAATCCAGAGCCTGCTGTTCGGTTTCAACCGGAGCAATGTGTCCGATAAATTGGGATTTTCTCTCTACAAATTCATCTTCGGCACGATTATGTATGGTTGTATATTCCTGCATAGTATCCCTCCTGAATCGAGTGGGCTGAAGTTTTTATACGGCAAGTTTATTTTGCATATTTTTTGCAAGCAAGTTTTTTGCAAGCAAAAAGGCAATGCACCAGTGTTGTTCCTCTGACGCATTGCCTTGCTTAGTTTGTAGTCTGAACCTATTTGGTAAGACCGAAACGTTTGTTGAAACGATCTACACGACCGCCGGCATCAACCAGTTTCTGTCTGCCTGTGAAGAAAGGATGACACTTTGAACAAATTTCAACGCGCAGATCCTTTTTTGTAGAACGAGTTTCAAATTCTGCACCACATGCACATTTGATAACGGTTGGCTCATACTGTGGATGGATTCCCTGTTTCATCTTAGCTAGTCACCTCTTTCTGAAAATACATAAGATAACAAGATACATACTACCACATCAAAATCAAAATTGCAAGCTGTTTTTTTATGGAAATCCCTTTATTTTTGGGAAAAATTTCACATCTCCCAATTTTTCAACAGATTTCCACAAAGCATTAACAAAAGAAGGGAAAGTTTTAAACAAGGGGTCTTGTGTTATCTTATTTTAAAGAGGAAAAGAAAGCAAAGCTGTTTTTAAAGTTGTTTCTACTTAAAAAGCAGCCAAAACAAGGCAGCAAAATTTCTTACAGCAACTCTTCCAGCTGTTTGAGTGTTTCATCAAAATCAGCAATGGTATCAAGGATTGGCTGTGGAGAAGCCATATCAACACCGGCAAGCTTGAGCAGCTCGATTGGGTGGTCGCTGGAACCTGCACGCAGGAATTTCTTGTAATCTTCAATGGCAGGCTGACCCAGTTTGCGGATACGGTTTGTGATTGCAACAGCAGCAGAGATACCGGTTGCATACTGATAAACGTAGAATGCACGGTAGAAGTGTGGGATTCTTGCCCATTCATAGGAGATATTCCGGTCAGCAACAAAGCCGGGACCATAGTAGTCCTCGTTGATTTTGCGATGGATTTCGCACAGAACATCCGGCAAAAGAGGTTTGCCTTCTTCAACCAGTTTATGGGTCTGATTTTCAAAGTCGGCAAACATACTTTGACGATAGAAGGTGGAGCGGATGTCATTTAGGTGGTTAGAAAGTAGCAGTGCTTTTTCTTCTTTGGTCTGTGCGTGGTCAAGCAGATAATGGTACAGAATCATTTCGTTGGTGGTGGAAGCAACCTCTGCACAGAACAAGGTGTAGTCAGCGTAAACAAATGGCTGGTTTTGGTTAGAATACCAGCTGTGCATCGAGTGCCCGGTTTCATGCAGCAGGGTGAACACATCGTTCAAAGTGCCGTTGTAGTTCAGCAGCATATAAGGGTGAACATCATAAACACTGGTGGAATATGCACCGCTGACCTTGCCCTTCTTTGGATAAACGCTGCACCAACGCTCGTCACGGGAACGTTTTACAAGTTCGGTGTAATCTTCACCAAGGATTGCGGTTGCTTTGAGCATCAGGTCATAAGCTTCGTCAAAGCTGTATTTTTTATCAACATCGGGAACGATTGGAACAAACAGGTCGTACATATAGCTCTTTTCTAAGCCGAGAACACGGTTGCGCAGCTCGATGTAACGCTGGAAAGGAGCGGTGTTTGCACGAATTGTATTGAGCAGGTTATCGTAAACCTCTTCCGGGATAAAGTTTTGGGAGAGGGACTGATTTCGTGCAGAAGGATAGTTGCGGGTTTTGGCAATAGCAACATTAGCTTTTACCAGTGCATAGTAGTTGGAGGACAGGGTGTTGATGTATCCGCCGTAAACACCGAACAGTTTTTCAAAGAAGGCTTTGCGGAAATTACGGTCTGGGTCAACCATAGCACCGCCGTAGTTTGCATCGTTAACAGTAACGGTTTCGCCGGCAGAGTTTGTCATCTCCTCATATTTTGTGTCGCTGACCATCAGGTCTTTATAAATTTTAGTGTAAGAGGAGTGCATATCCTGCATTCTGACAAGCATCTGCTCGGATTTTTCATCGAGGATATGTTCTTTGCGGCTGAACAGGTCATCCATCAGGTGGCTGTACAGCGAAAGCTCCGGGACTTCGGCACAGAAAGCGTCAAACTGCTCACGGCTTAACTGCATCAGTTCCGGCATAACAAAAGCAAGCTGTTCGTCCACCGTGGTGCTTTCTCCGAAAACAGTTTCATATAATTTTTTATAGTTTGCATTAGTCATCTCTGCATCATAGTGGCAGGAGGCATAGGTGAAAAGTTTGGAGAAATATTCTTCGCAACGTGTATTTAAGTTTAAGGCTTCCAAAAGGTTTGCAGCGCTCTGGCAAATTTTGCCCTGCAGCTGGCAGAGCCGGGAAGCAATCTGTTTTGCTTTTTCAAGGTCAGTGTACCAGTTTTCTTCACAGGAATAGATGTCATCCAGTTTCCAAACGAATCTGTTATCTTCCATAGAACTTTTCCTCCGTAAAAATCAATTAGAATTGGGAAAGATTTCTAAAAATTTTCCTCAATAGATATTATAACTGATTCTTTAACTAAAAACAATGAGATTGTTTTTAGTTAAAGGGTTATGAGATTTTACTTTGTAAAAAACAGAAAGCGGATGTAGAGTATACTCAACAAAACAAGGGGGAGTTCATCGGGGGAAAGATTGCTTTTTAATCCAAGCTGTGATAAAATTCAATGCAGATAAATGACAGAAAAATGAAGCAGTTTAAAAATTGAAAGGAGATTTGAGATGGCGGTATTTTGCCCGCTTTATAGTGGAAGCAGCGGAAACAGTGTTTATCTTGATTCAGGGGCAAGTTCGCTGCTGATAGATTTGGGTGTGAGCTGCCGTGCAGCAGTCAACGCACTCAAGGCATTGGATGTAGACTTTGAAAAACTCAAAGGTATTTTGATTACTCATGAACACTCCGACCATATCAAAGGTCTTTCCGTCTTTTTAAAAAAATATCCTCTGCCACTGTTTGGCTCGAAGGCAGTGCTGGAATATATCAAACAGAATATAAAACTGCCGGAAAATGTGCAGCTGTGCGAGGCACATCAGGAAGGCTTTACCGTTGGTGAGATGAAGGTGAAACCTTTTAGGACAAGTCATGACAGTGTGGGAAGTCTTGGCTATCGCATTACGTTGGAAAGCGGTCAGCAGGTTGGTGTTGCAACCGACCTTGGAACCTATACACAAGAGGTGGAACAGGGACTGACAGGCTGTCGGGTAGTTATGCTGGAATCAAACTATGATGATGGCATGATTTTAGCGTCAAAATACCCATACTACCTTAAACGCAGGATTCAGTCAAACAAAGGGCATCTTTCTAATAATGATTGCTCGACCGCTTTGCCGGCACTGGCACGCAGCGGAACCCGACATTTTATTTTGGGGCATTTAAGCCAGAACAACAATATGGGACTGCTGGCGCAGCAGGCAGCACAGCAGGCATTATCTCAGGCAGGTTTAGTGGAGGAAAAAGATTTTACCCTTCAGGTAGCACGCCGCAGTGAACCGAGCATCCCCGTAACTTTATAAATGAAGATGAAAAGGCATCATGCAGAATGGAACTGCATGATGCCTTTTTTTGATGATGCGGCTGTTTAAAGTTTATTGATGATGGGGTTTTTGTTAAAATGCCCATGTACCGTTTTTAAAGATGGCAACGGTTTTGCCGTCTTTGCAGTGAGCGGTAATTTCCAAATCTGCACTGCCAATCATAAAGTCCTGATGAATCATCGAATCGTTGATGCCAAGCTGCTGGATTTCTTCTTTGGTTTTGCTGTGGCAATCTTCGATAACATCAATGAAGCCTCTGCCCAAAGCAAGGTGACAGCAAGCATTTTCATCAAACAGGGTGTTGCAGAACAGCAGTCCGGTTTCGTTGATTGGGCTGTTGAATGGAACAAGGGCACATTCGCCGAGATAGGCAGCACCTTCGTCCATCGAAATCATCTTGTGCAAAAGCTCATCGTTCTTTTCAGCGTGTACTTCCACTGCTTTTCCGTTTTCAAAACGAACCCAGAAATCTTCAATCAACTGCCCCTGATAGGAAAGCGGCTTTGTGGAGTAAACAATACCCTCGGCAACACCTTTTTTGGGGGAGGTGAAGCACTCTTCGGAAGGAATGTTTGGGTTAAACACTGTGCCGCTCTCGGTAGTTTCTGCACCGCCGCAGAAGCGTGCACCCTCAATTAAACCTACACGGAAATCGGTTCCGTTGGAGGAGTGGTATTCCAGTGTTTCAATGTTCAGGTCGTTTAAGTATTGGCAACGTGCGTGAATATCCTTGTTGTGTGCTTCCCATGCAGCGATTGGGTCCTCGTCTACACGAGAGGTGGAAAGGATTGCTTCCCACAATTTTTCAATCGCATTTTCTTCGGTTTCGTTTGGGAATACCTTCTTTGCCCACTGTGGACCGGGAACAGCGGCAATGCACCACTGGTGTCTGCCATCAATGCTGTCACGATATTTTCTGGTAATCGGGAAACGAGCCTGCTGTGCAGCACTCATCTTTTCCATGTCAACGCCTTTGAGCCCGTCCGGGTCGGAAGAATCAAGGAATAAACGGCATGGCAGATGTTCTGACATATAGCTCATCTTTGCTTCTTCAAAATTTTCTACGGTAGATTCTGCCTCTAAAGTGCGGTACTGGTAATGGTATTTATTGAGCGGCTGATAGTTAAATTCTACAAAAACCTTGCGGGCTCCGCATTTATAAAGCTCCTCGGTGACCATTGCAACAAATTCCGGCTGGTCCAGTTCTGCATTTAAAAATACATCCTGTCCTTTCTGTACATTTACGCCCATGCGTGCAATCAGCTGGGCATATTTTTGAAGTCTTGTCTTTTCCATAATTGTCATCCTCCTTATTTTCGGAATAGCTTTTTCCCTGAACCTACTATATCAAATTACAGATGAAAAAACAAGAAGCAAAAAAAGCGGCGTCCGAGAAAAACTCGAACGCCGCTGATGATATTTAATGATAGTCACGAATAGTGTAGAGAATCAGGCATGGACCTACTACCGGAATTAACGAGATGACGGTGAAAAGAAATTTGTTTTCGGGGGCATACTGCTGAAAAACAAACAGATAAACCAGTACCTGACCCAAATATACAAGGAGGTTACATAGACCTACGATAAGACCACCCACAAAAGGGAATGCCCACATTACCGAGGAAGCAATGGACATAATCGGCAAAGCGTATGCAAGAGGAATATCAGACAGGTAGCGGTTAAAAGGAGCTGTGTTATATTTGAGGGTATCTCCGATATAACCAATGATATAGAGGCTGAAAAACGGGATGAAAGCTAACCATGGGTTTGGTACATAGCGAATTTTTGCCAGCTTGTAAAAAGCAAAGGCGGAGATAAGATAGACTGCAAAAAGAATAAAATTGCTTCTAATCAAAAACATCTGCAAAACTCCTTTAAAAAAAATGAGATTGCCATATGCCGGCAAAATCCCTTGTAGAAAAGTTTATCATAGGCTACTATAAAAATCAACAGGATTTTTTGCACAAAGAAAAGACCTGCCGAAGCAAGTCTTTTCCGATGGGTTTTATATGGTGTTCTTTAAAAAATTGTTTTAGCATAATTGATATATTAAAGTAGAAGAAAACAAAATACAATATGAAGAACTTTCGGTATCTTTTATCTTGTTTTCCATGGACTTTATTATAGCACATTTTAAAAATAAATCCTAGTCTTGGCATTGTTTTTTTAAGTAAAACTTTCCGAGGTTTTTCACCGATTTTTCCACCAAATGTTATAAAAGTTGTTTTTAAGGGATAAATGATGGCGGATTTTTTTGCCTTATCCCACCTGCATCCAAAATTCAGAGGCATTTTTTGCACATGATTTCCAAACACTGTGGAAAACCTCTACCGATAGCAAGGATAATATGGTATAATCGAAGAAAAAACGGAGGGATTCGGTGTGTACAGCTGTGTGAAAAGTTATGGAATCAGCGGCATAGATGCCTATGCTGTGACAGTAGAGGTGACCTTAAATCGGGCAATGCCCGCATTTGATATTGTGGGACTTCCCGACACAGCGGTTAAAGAATCTCGCTCTCGGGTGCAGTCGGCAATTGTTCACAGCGGCTATGAGCTTCCTGCAATGAAAATTACCGTGAACCTTGCTCCTGCAAGCCAGAAAAAATCCGGTCCGGTGTTCGACCTTCCGATTTGCCTTGCGGTTATGGCTGCCGCACAGCAAATCAATGAGCCGTCGAAAGATGCCGCTTTTTTGGGAGAGCTGAGCCTTTCGGGAGAGTTGCGTCCGGTAAACGGGGTGCTGTCGATGGCGATACAGGCAAAACAGGACGGAGTTCGGGCTTTGTTTGTTCCGCAGCAAAATGCAAAAGAAGCTTCGATTGTAGAAGGACTTGAGGTGTACCCTGTGCATAATGTCAAAGAGCTGATAGAGCATTTGCAGGGGCAGCTGCATCAGCAACGGAAGATACAGCCGCTCGAATTTGACCCGATGCTGATTCTGGAAGGCTCTAACCAGTTTCAGGCAGACCTTTGCGATGTGCGGGGACAGCCGTTTGCAAAACGTGCGCTGGAAATTTCGGCTGCGGGAGGTCACAATCTTTTGCTGATTGGTCCGCCCGGAACGGGAAAAAGTATGCTGGCAAAACGGCTGCCCTCCATTTTGCCAAAGTTAAGTTTTCAAGAAGCTATTGAAACGACCCGAATTTATTCGGTAGCGGGACTTTTGCCAGCCGATCGACCTATCATGAACAGCCGACCGTTCCGCTCGCCGCATCACACCGTTTCTCCGGCAGGATTGACAGGCGGCGGTTCCAGCCCAATGCCGGGGGAAATATCGCTTGCACACAATGGGGTGCTTTTTTTAGACGAGCTTCCGGAGTTTTTGCGCCAGGCGTTGGAGGTGCTTCGCCAACCAATCGAGGATAATCAGGTGACGATCTCCCGCGCTTCCTCCCGTGTGACCTATCCTTGTTCGATAATGCTGGTGGCAGCGATGAACCCTTGCCCGTGCGGGTATCGGGGACATCCCAAAATTGCGTGTACCTGCTCGGAACGTGAGGTGCAAAAATATATTTCCAGAGTGTCAGGACCGCTTCTTGACCGAATCGACCTGCACGTTGAGGTGATGCCGGTAGAATTTGGCGAATTGACAGGGGAAAATAAAGAGGAAAGCTCGGCTGAGGTACGTTGTCGTGTGGAGGCTGCACGGCAGCGTCAGCACCGCCGATTTGCAGGGACAAATATCTACTGCAATGCGGCAATACCGACAGGCAAACTTCAGGAATTTTGTGCTTTGCAATCGGATGCAGTTGATTTTTTAAAAAAATCCTTTGAGCAAATGGGGATGTCGGCAAGAGCTTATGACCGTGTAGTCAAGGTTGCACGCACCATTGCGGACCTTGCAGACAGCCCGATGATTTTAAAATCCCATCTGGCGGAGGCACTGGCTTACCGTTCGTTGGACCAAAAATATTGGAATCGGTAGGGTGTATCAAAAAAATTCTGCTTTAAAAGATAACGGCAGTTTTATATACAAGAAAGAGGAAAACAAGATGTTAAAAATAGATGTGATTACAGTGGGTAAACTAAAGGAAGATTATCTGCGGGCAGCCTGTGAAGAATATTTGAAAAGACTGGGTTTGTTTGCAAAGGTGCAGGTAGTGGAACTTTCGGAATATAAAGTACCGCAAAATCCTTCTCAGCCGCAGATTGAAACCTGTTTAAAACAGGAAGGGCAGGCAATTCTTTCTAAAATTCCCGCACAGAGCTTTGTTGTTGCAATGTGCATTGAAGGAAAGATGCTTTCTTCCGAGCAGCTTGCCGAAACTTTTTTGCAGGCACAAAACAGAGGCAGCAGCCAGATAAGTTTTGTGATTGGCGGTTCATGGGGATTGGATGAAACGGTAAAGCAGCGTGCGGATTTGCGTCTGTCGATGTCCCGAATGACCTTTCCGCATCAGCTTGCAAGGGTGATGCTGCTGGAACAGATTTACCGTGCCTGCGGTATCAACAATCACAGCAAGTATCACAAATAGGGCAAAGTTTGTAAATGATGAACAGAGGCAAAAATTGCACAAAAGATTCGGGGGAATCTGCAAGGATTTCTTCGTCTGTAAAGAATAACTTGATGTTGCAATCATAGCGGTTTATGATATAATAAGACTGTTATGGAGAAATATATGGGATAGCTGTACCCTCTTTGCGGTATTTCCCGTTTTGATGTTAAAAATCAGCTCCATTTAATAAGAATCCAATGAAGATAACCATAAAATGTAAGTTTAAAAGAGGTGAGCATTGATGAAGCCTGACCCACTAGAAAGTCCAGTATATTGTAAAAAAACAAAGTATGGGGCAGTGCTTCTTGCCATGATGCCCTAGATTTGGGAGGGAGCCGGCAATGCTCAATTTTTATAAAACGATTGATAACCGTGTTAGACAAATCAATACAGTAGAAGATGGCTGTTGGGTGTGTGCAATCTGTCCGACAGAACAGGAAGTTCGATATTTAGTCGATGTTTTGGGGCTGGAACAGGATTTTGTTCGGGCAGCCTTGGACGAGGAGGAAAGCTCCCGTGTTGAGTCGGAGGATGGGCAGACACTGGTCATTGTGGACGTGCCAACAGCAGAAAAACAAGATGAAGAAAAAACTATTGTTTATTCTACCATGCCAATGGCAATTATTTCTAACAGTCGTTTTATTACAACGGTTTGTTTAAGAGAAAATGCAGTCATTACAGAAATCAGTCAGGATCTTGTAAAAAATATCCAGACCCATATGCGTACTCATTTTTTATTGAGCATTTTGCTGCGAATTGCAACACGATTTTTGCAGTATTTAAAACAGATAGACAAAATTTCATATACAACCGAGAACCTGCTGCATAAAACTATGCGAAATAAGGAACTAGTACAGATACTGGGATTGGAAAAATCTCTGGTTTATTTTTCTACATCCTTAAAATCCAATGAGGTTACACTGGAAAAAATCCTCAGAGGTCGCATCATCAAACTTTATGACGAAGATGAGGAGCTGCTTGAAGATGTTATCATCGAAGTAAAGCAGGCAATCGAAATGTGCTCCATTTATTCCAACGTCCTTTCCAACACAATGGACGCCTTCTCTTCGATTATTTCCAACAATCTGAATATTATTATGAAGGTGCTGACAGCACTGACCATTGTTATGGAGCTGCCGAACATGGTGTTCGGTTTATACGGAATGAATGTGGATGGTTTGCCGCTTCCTTATTTTTGGTTTACGATGGTGCTGGCGGCGGTCTTAGTCATTGTGTGTGTTCTGATTCTGTGGAAAAAAGATATGTTTAAGTAAATTTGTCAGACAACAGACAAAAACGGGGAAAATTCGTTTAGGTTATGAAGTGTTTGGTCAACATCTTCTTACTTGGAAAAGGCTTTTGAGAAGGAAAGCCTTGGGAAGAAGGAACAGAGATAGTATTTTGCAGCTTTTGAGTTATACTATCTCTAGTTGGGTATGTCTGCTTTTTATAAGCAGACCACGAAAAAAGAAAATAAGGGGAGTCAGCCTTGGAAAAATATATAGTTAACGGCGGAAATCCGCTTCACGGCGAAGTAGAAATCAGCGGAGCAAAAAATGCTGCGGTTGCAATTATCCCTGCAACTGTTCTGGCACAGGATGTCTGTGTCATTGAAAATGTACCGAACATCAGCGATGTTATCAACCTCTTTCAGATATTGACCGACCTTGGTGCAAAGGTGCGTTATCTTGCAAAAAACACAGTTGAGATTGATACCACAAATATTATCGAGCCGGTGGTTCCTTATGAGCTGGCACGCAATATGAGAGCATCCTACTATTTTCTGGGGGCATTTTTGGGAAGATTTGGCGAGGCACATGTTTCTCCTCCGGGAGGCTGCAACTTTGGTGTGCGTCCAATCGACCAGCACATCAAAGGCTTTGAAGCATTGGGGGCAACCGTTACCACCGACTGTGGATTTATCAATGCTACCAGCGAGGAAATGTTTGGCTCCCACATCTATCTGGATGTTGTTTCGGTGGGGGCAACGGCAAATATTATGCTTGCAGCCGTGCGTGCAAAAGGGCTGACAATTTTGGAAAATGCGGCAAAAGAGCCGCACATTGTGGATCTTGCTAATTTCCTGAACTCGATGGGGGCAGATGTTCGCGGTGCGGGAACCGATGTTATCAAAATCCACGGTGTTGATATTATGCACGGCACAAACTATCCGATTATTCCTGACCAGATTGAGGCAGGAACCTACATGACTATTACAGCGGCAACCGGCGGCGAGGTTTTGATTAAAAACGTAATTCCAAAGCATCTGGAATCCATCACCGACAAGCTGGTGCAGGCAGGATGCGATATTGAGGAATATGATGATTCCATTTTGGTGCGACGTACTGGCAGTTTGGTAAAGACAAACGTAAAGACACTGCCGCACCCGGGATTTCCGACCGATATGCAGCCACAGATTACCACCTTGCTTTCAATAGCACAGGGAACCAGCATTGTGACCGAAGGGGTTTGGGACAGCCGCTTTAAATATGTGGACGAGCTGCGCCGCATGGGTGCAAAAATTCAGGTGGACGGCAAAGTTGCCGTTGTAGAAGGTGTAGATCAACTCAGCGGAGCTCAGGTAAAAGCCCTGGATTTGCGTGCAGGCATTGCAATGGTGCAGGCGGCGTTGAGCGCAAAAGGAACTTCCGAAATTGAAGATATTCACTGGGTAGAGAGAGGCTATGAGGATTTAGTGGGCAAACTGAAAAATCTGGGAGCTGACATTAAAAAGGTCAACATTCCGGATGCTGCATTTGCTAAAAACGCATAGAGAAAAATAAAGAAAGAGGCATCACAGCGTTTAGCTGTGATGCCTCCTTTTGCAAGTGCGGTTAAAGTCCGTATGCCTGCGGATAAACGGCTGTTGCCATTTTGGAAAGCTCCTCAAGCATTGGCATCCCCTGTAAGCGGACCGCTGAAAAGTCGATTGGTATCAGCTGTTCAGACTGGACCGCCGGAGAATCTTTATAAATTTCACTTTCGGTAATTGCCTCTATCGGAAGAAGTTTGTCATAGAAGATGACCTCGGGGGTCAAGGCTTTCCGTTCCAATTCCGGATAGTTCCAGCGAGAACCGAGCTCTCCTATATTATGCATTCCCATTTGGTACATCAGCTTTCCTTCAAAAGTTTCTCCGGTTGCAAGGGTGTAGTCGGGTTTTGCAAGATAAATGACCGATTTGCGTTGCCCCAGTTTTGCATAGTCTGCCGCCGGTTGTATAATTTCGTCTAATTTAGATTGATAGGCGTTTAAAAATTCCTCTGACTTGGTTGCCCCTTCCAACCCATAGCAAAGGGAAAATAACTGACGATAACGCAGCTTAATTTCATTAATATCGGCAGGACGGGAAAAGGTGATGACACCGATGCCCTCCTGCTTTAGCTGTTCTATCTGGCTGCGGCGCATCTGTGAGGATACCAAAACCCAATCGGTTTTGTTTGTAATGATCTGCTCCAAATTGGGGTCCAATACACTGCCGCATTGTTTTGCACCCGAGGTGGAGGCGGTGGCAGGTGCATCGTTGCTGACAGAGGAAATCAGGTTTGCGGCACCGATATCTTCCAGTGCTTGTACCAAATCTGCTGACAGCACTGCAAGGCGGCGGGGTTTTGACTGGATGATATATTCTTTATCAAGTTTTAATTTCACAGGGAACGATTCTGTTTCGGTAAGCTCCGAATAGTTCTGAAGCTGCTGGTCTGTTGCTGTCGTTTTTTCTTTGGAAGAACAGCCGACAAACAAAGCGGATGTCACACACAAACAGAGCAGCAGACTGATCATTGATTTGGTTGCAAGGTTCATGCGACCAATCCTTTCTATCTGTTTTACATCGAAAAGGTTAATAATCTTTCTCATATTTATTGTAGCTTTTGCCTGAGGCAATGTCAACGCTCTGTTATTTTTTTACCGAATTTTTGAATGATTACATTAACGGAGCAAAGGCACGCAGCAAGATTCGCAAAATGCGGACAGGAGCTTTTACAAGGCGTTCTTTTTCCGTTGTAATTTCTTCACAGATGTTTTGGGTACGAAGAAAATCTTCCTTTACCTGTGACACAATAGGGGACAGGTAAAAGGCAACACCACACTCAAAGTGGAGATAGAAGCTGCGGAAATCCACATTAGTTGTACCCACAACCGCAGTGTCATCATCCGAAACAAACATTTTGGCATGGATGAATCCGGGGGTATACTCAAAGATGCGCACCCCGGCTTGCAGCAGCTGGCGATAGTGGGAGCGGGTGACCATATGAACATACCATTTGTCGGGAATGTGCGGTGTTATAATGCGAACATCAATACCGCTTTGTGCTGCAAGGCACAGTGCGGTAATCATCTCGTTATCTAAAATCAGGTAAGGGGTGGTGATATAAACATAATTTTGTGCATGGTTTAAAATTTGCATATAAACATTTTCGGCAACATTGAATGAGTCAAGCGGACTGTCGCCGTATGGCTGGACAAATCCGGCACAGCTGCGGTGAATGGTAGGCAGAAAATCTGCCAGTTCCAGCGTTTTTTCGCAGGTGAACTGCCATAGCTCCAAAAACATTTCGGTCAAACTTTGCACAGCGTCCCCCCGCAGCAAAACAGCGGTATCTTTCCAATGTCCATATCGCTCTTTGGCGTTAATATATTCGTCTGCAAGGTTGATGCCGCCGGTAAAGCCGACATTGCCGTCAACAACACATATTTTGCGGTGGTCACGGTAGTTTGCAGCTGCACTCAACCGAGGACGCACGGGATTAAAGACACCGACATGAAATCCCTTGTCACGAAGATAGTCACAATATAAAGCAGGAAGGGTTACAACACAACCCATGTCATCATACAAAATATATATCTGCACGCCCTGTGCCTGTTTTTGCTCCAGAATTTTTAAGATGCTGTCCCACATAACTCCCGGATGGACAATAAAGTATTCCAAAAAAATAAAGTGTTTTGCGGCACGCAGTTCTTCCAGAAGTCGGGCATAGAACTTTTCGCCGATGGGAAAATATTCGGTTTCGGTGTTTTGATACAGCTCAAATCCCGAGGTACGGTAGATATAATTTGCCTGACGTGCAAGGCAGGGATGATTTTGTCCCAGCTTGCGGATGCAATCCTCTGTCCCTTGGTCACTGCCGCAGGCGCACGCCCCGTGGTTTTTGTGCAGCAGTGATTGGGTATAGCTTTCAATTTGGCGTGCCATGCGTTTGCCGTTGTGCTTCATGCCGAACATCAGATAAAAGATTCCGCCCAGCAAGGGAACTGCCATGATGAGGATGATCCACGAAATTTTGTAGGAGGGATTATCCTCTCTGGGAAGAATACACAGCACCATTAAAAAGCTGAGAATATTAAATGTAAGATTGATCCAGTAACGCATGGTCCCCAGTTTTATCAGACCAAGCAGCAGCAAAATCAGCTGAAGCAAAATCAGCACTGCAACAATGAAAAGGCGGCCGGTCAGGATTTTAAAAATTCGTTTTTTCTTAGAATGTTTGTGAGGAACAGGATTTGGTTGGATATGTGCTTTCAGATAGGACACCTCCTGTAAAAGAATTTATAAAAAAGAAAAGAGGGAGTTGGAGGGATTGCCCCTCAAACTCCCATTGAATCCTCTTATTCGAGTCCGTTCGGGTTTTTGGAAATGAAGTTCCAGCTGCTTTGGCACATATCCTCAATAGTACGGGTGGCTTCCCAGTTCAGCAGTTCTTTTGCTTTGGAAGAATCTGCATAGCAGGAAGCAATGTCGCCGGCTCTGCGAGGAGCAATCTTATAGTTGATGCTGTGTCCGCAGGCTTTTTCAAAGGCGTGTACAATTTGCAGGACGCTGGTTCCTTTTCCTGTGCCGAGGTTGATTGCTTCAACACCGTTGTGGGACAGGCTGTAATCAATTGCTTTCAGATGACCTAAAGCAAGGTCAACAACGTGGATGTAGTCACGGACACCGGTTCCGTCTACTGTATCATAGTCATCTCCGAATACGCTTAAACATTCCATCTTGCCGATTGCTACCTGAGAAACATATGGCAGCAGGTTGTTTGGAATGCCGTTGGGGTCTTCACCAATCAAACCGCTTTCGTGTGCGCCGATTGGGTTAAAGTAACGCAGAAGGACAACGCTCCAGTCTTTGTCAGCTACATACAGGTCAGAAAGGATTTGTTCAATCATAACTTTAGTGTAACCATATGGATTGGTTGCCGAGGTAGGCATATCTTCTTTAAAAGGAACAGGATTGTTCATACCGTAAACAGTGGCGGAGGAAGAAAAGACAATCTTTTTGCAGCCATGTTCTTTCATACTCTGGCAGAGCAGCAAAGTTCCGGTAATATTGTTGTGGTAATATTCCAGCGGCTTGTAGACAGATTCTCCCACAGCTTTAAGACCTGCAAAGTGGATAACAGCTTCAATCTTCTGTTCTTCAAAAATGCGGTCAACAGCAGGTTTGTCCAAAAGGTCTGCCTGATAAAAAACAGGGCGGATTCCGGTGATGGTTTCGATGCGGTTTAATACCTCCGGTTTTGAGTTGGAGAAGTTATCAACGATAACAACTTCTTTGCCGGCTTTGATAAGCTCGACAACAGTGTGACTGCCGATGAATCCGGTTCCTCCGGTTACTAAAATAGCCATAATAAAACACTCCTTTAATACTGATTCAGGATACTGCTTCAATTACAGTATACCCCTACAGAAGCATCTGTGTCAACGCTGATTGCCTTATTTTTAACGAATAAAAATTATGAAAAATCGCAGTAAAGTTGTACACAATTATGCAACCTTTTGCAATAAACGGGGATTGGGTGAAAGGAGTGTTTTTTTATGTTGGAACATGGTTTTATTATGCTTCCCCGCAGCATTTTAAACTGGCAATGGTACGATGAACCGATTACAATGAGGGTGTTTTTGCATCTTTTGCTTACAGCAAACTATTTGGACCGAATGTGGCACGGAATTGAGGTAAAAAGAGGGCAGAGAGTTTGTACCTATGCAGGTTTATCGAGTGAATTGAAGCTTTCGGTGCAGCAGATACGCACCGCTGTCACTCATCTGGAAACCAGTGGGGAGCTGTCCCGAACCACAACTTCGAGATACAGCCTTGTAACAATCAATAACTACAACGAGCTGCTGGGTCCTGCACCGGAAAAAGCAGCTGAATATCAGGGGATTTCCCAACTTGGCAGCACATCGGCAGCTTACTTTTCACCTACTGTCAACAAACCGTGGACATTCTGATAACAGCTTAGCCACAACAATGAAAGAAAGGAAAAAAGCAAGAAACAAAAAATGCAAAAAAAGAAGAAAGAAAAAACCGATGATTTCCTTTCCTCTCCTTTTTTATTTGATTTTGTTTTGATACAGGACGAAGCTTTTGAGTAAATCATCCTTTTCTTGGTGTTTTTCGGAAGTATTTTGGTTTGTTTTGCTCCTGACGTCCGCTCCACTGACGCAGAGTATCAAGCTGAGTATGGTTGATTTGAAAAAATTTCACCACAAAATCTTTCCCTTTTCCGTTTTCGGCAGGGCGGCTGCGGCTGGTAACTTTAACCAGACGGTCCTGTGACTGGTAGACCCAAATCTTTTTATGGTTGCGGTAAAATCCGGGAAGGATTTCGGTGATGGGTGCTTTCATCTGTAATGTCAGTTCCGGCTCGAAGAAGGACTGGACGCCGCCGATTTCGGTGATACTGTGGAATGTTTTTTCTAACAGCAATCTTCCCTCTTCTGCTGTATTCAATTTCTTTTTAGGACGCTTTGTCAATAAACGCGGCTGGTTTTTTATGATAAATTCTCTTCCGCCCAAGGTGCGGAGAATTGCGGTGGCATTTACAGCATCGGACAATGCCGAATGATACTGTCCATATGGAACAAGACGAAGTGATTCTAAAGCAGAACCCAGAGCCGTTTGCTGGGAGCTGTTGAGTACTGCACAGCCAAACAATGCCTGAAGATCGTATAGAACAAGCTGCTCGCCATCGGAGAAACCATAGTATAAAAGATTGGAAAGCAAAACCGAACGGTCACAGTTTCCCCAAAAGACAATCTCGTTTTCGCCGTTTTTCCATTCGCAAAAATCTTTCCATACCTTTGCAAATCCGCTTTTTCCTTTCAGACGGGCAGTGGTGATGCCGGTTAACTCGGTTACTTTTTGTTTGATTTCTGTTTGGACTGCCGGTGCAACCAGGCGGTCAAAGGTTTTGATGGTATTGCCTTGCTTATCGACCATCACCGCCCCAATCTGGATGATTTCAAACTTCAGTGTTTTTCCCAAACGCAGGGCATCTTCATCGGCAGTTCCGTAATTCCATTCTAAATCCATGACAATCACAAGAGCTTCCCCCCTTGTCGGTATGTGCCGACAGGTTACGACACACCTTGTATTTTTGGACTGTCTTGAAACAGGTTTATTATCTCACAAAACATGAAAAAAAACAACACTGCATCATTTACCTTATCTTTTGCAGAGAAGATTTTTCATGATGGCACAGAACAAAACACGGCAAAAAACACCGAAAAATACAGGCGGGATTCGAGGAATATCTTGCGCAAAACTGCATATAATGGTTAGGTGACTGATTGACGGATAGTTGATAGAGAGGAGGATTTGTGTGGAACAATATATTGAAAAACAAAACGCACAACAGGTACAGTCCTGTAAAACGACCTATGAATCCTGCCGTAAATGGATGGAAACAGAAGGCGATGTTGATGATTTTATCTTTTATGATTCGGAAGACCGTATCAGCCAGCGATAAAAGAAGAAAGTATCCGAAAAGCAGATAAATAGGGTCGTATCAAAAGTGATACGACCCTATTTGCTTATCTTATATGGTTTTCATACACGTTGATATATTCGTCGTTTTCCGCAAGATAAACGGTGTCAACGTCCTCATCAAAGACTCCCGACTGTACAAACTCCTGAATATCCGAATCCAAAAGGAATTTGACACAGGTTCCGCAGGAGGAACTGAGCTTTCTCGGAACAGGCATCAGCATGGGTTTTTTGTCGGTTCCTTTGAGCTGACGGGAAAAATTTACCGCAGCAAAATGGGTGAAGAAGGTTGCAATATAAGTCAATGTTACCATCCTTTTCTTTGGCTCCTTGATGAAAGTGCAGAACCGCTATTTATCTAAAACAAGGCGGTAGTCTTCGCCGTCCTGGGTTACTTTGACCCGATATCCTGCGTTACAAGCAAAACGTGTTACGTTTTCTTTGGCGGTTGCATTGTCCACAATAACTTCAAAGTTATTGTTTTTACTGCTTTCCAAAGCTTTTTTAGTCATCAGAACCGGCTGCGGACAGGAAAGCCCGCGGGCATCTACAATTTCTCTGTTTGCCATCGTTTCATTCAGCTCCTTTTCATCTTTTTAAAGCCGTTAGGCATTCTTCTTGGATTTAGCAACGTTCATTGCTGCAATGACCAGCATAACAGCAAGACCAATCATGACGGCAATTTTACCGCTTATAGAAGGACCGCCGATAGATTCTGCGGAAGCGGCTGCACCTGCAAGACCGAAGTTGTGTGCAAAAGCAGCGCCGACAATGTAGCCCAAAACGGTTACGGCAGAATCGGTGTTGCCTTCACCGGTGAGAATGAGCTGACGCAGCGGGCATCCACCCAGAAGAACAGAACCAAGACCGACAATCAACATTCCCATAAAGTTCCACAGGTGAACCGAGTGTGCAATCGGCTGACCGGAAAAACCGAGATGGAAGTTGTTGGTGATGAGATTGCCGATAAGAGCTGTGATAATAATTGTAACAAATCCCAGCAGCAATTTCCAGTCCTTAAACAAAACTAAATCACGAATTCCGGCAACCATGCACATACGGGATTTCTGGCAAACAGCTCCCACAACAAGACCGGCAATCAATGCAGCAATGATGGGAGCGTGCATGGAACCGGGACCTTTTTGGCTGAATGCAAACAAGGTTGGAACGGTGAGAAACAGGAGAAACAGCAACACTAAAATGCCGGGAAAGGTAAAGCCTTCGGATGTTGGCAGTTTATAGGTTCTTTTTAAAGAAAAACCTTTATTTAAAAAGAAGATACCCACCAAAATGCCTGCGGCAAAACCTGCAAGACCAACCAGAGCGTTTAGGTCACCGCCGCCCAGGCGAAGAACCATTCTCAATGGACAGCCTAAAAAGACCAGTGCACCAATCATAACAAATGCACCAAGGAAAAATCGGGTGACAGGGGCAGAACCGCCTTTTGGAGAAAACTCTTTGCCGATGAGTGCCATTGCCATAGAGCCGATGACCAGCCCCACAATTTCCGGGCGGAAGTACTGGACAATTCCGGCAGAGTGCAGCTTAGTGGCACCGGCAATGTCACGAAGGAAACAGGCAATGCAAAAACCCATGTTTTTAGGATTGCCAAGCACTACCAGAATTACCGCGATTGCACCGATGATGGCACCGGTTGCAATGATTCCGGCATAAGACTTTTTGTTTGACATAAAAAACAAACCTCTTTTCTTTGACAAAATTGCGAACAAATTTTGTGTAGATTTTAGTTGATATAAGTGTATACCAACTGGCAAGAAAAAAGAAATTGTTATTATCTATCGGAAAAAATCAAAAAATAGATTATCTCTATAACAGTGGAACATTTTTAAAAAGATGGTATAATAATAGAAATGAATCAGTTTTTGGATATAAAACAAAAGTTTTATAAAAGGAAGGAAATTATGAAACGAATTTATCTGGACAACGGCAGCACCTCTTATCCAAAAGCTCCGGGTGTGGGGAAAGCTGTCGGCGACTTTATTGAAAATATCGGAACAAATGTCAACCGCGGGGGATATGAGGCAGCCTATGCAGCAGAGGATGTTATCATTGAAACCAGAGAAAAGCTGTGCAGCCTGTTTCACTTTAACAAGGTTCGCAATGTCATTTTTACCCCAAGCATTACTTATTCGCTTAATTATATCATCAAAGGCTGGCTGCGTTCGGGCGACCATGTGTTGGTGTCCGCAATGGAGCACAATGCCATGATGCGTCCGCTCACCCAGATGACCGAGCAGGGTGTCAGCTTTGATCGCATCCCATGCACACAGGACGGCGAACTTATGGTGGAGGAAATCGAGAAGATGATTCGTCCAAACACCAAAGCAATTATGATGCTGCACGCATCCAATGTCTGCGGAACCTTGATGCCTCTTAAACAGGTGGGGGAAATTTGCCAAAAGCATAATATTAAATTTGTGGTAGATGCCGCCCAGACAGCAGGCTCTTTTCCGATTGATATGCAGACAATGCACATTGATGTGCTTGCCTTTACAGGACACAAAAGTTTGCTGGGACCACAGGGAATCGGCGGCTTTTTGGTGAGCGATGAGGTTGCAAAACAGATGACCCCGCTGATTAGCGGCGGCACGGGAAGCGTTTCTGATTCGGAGGTGCAGCCGGATTTTATGCCGGACAAGTTTGAATCGGGAACCCAGAACATTCCGGGAATCTATGGACTGCACGCAGCATTGTCCTATCTTGAAGAAACCGGTATCGAAAATATCCATGAACATGAGATGAAGTTGTGCAAAGCGTTCATTGAAAAAATAGATGCCTTGTCTAACAAAAACATTCGTGTGGTCGGCACAAGAGATATGAATAAACGCGGTCCTGTTGTTTCTTTGGATTTTGTGGGAGGGGATAATGCAGAAGTTTCATTCCGCTTAGACAGCGAGTATGGAATCAGCACCCGCTGCGGAATGCACTGTGCGCCAAATGCCCATAAAACCCTGCAAACTTACCCTCAGGGGACCGTTCGTTTTGCTTTTGGCTTTCAAAATACGATGGAAGATGTGGACTGTGCAGTGCAGGCTATTAAGGAAATCTTCCAAAAACAGTAAATCTTTTTGTTAATTTGATGACATACTGCAAAATTACTTTCTTCAGAAACAAAAAATTGTTAGATACAGTTTGTTTTTATAATTGATAGTGTACAAAATGTACAAAAAATGTGGCGGAAAACTTACTATTCGCTCAAAGAAAAACTCTTGCAAAATATTGTAAAATCGTATATAATAAAGCCAGCGGAATCGGAAATATCTATTGCCCCGAAAAAGGATGATAGATAAACTCAATAAAGCCGATTTCGGGAAAAAGACAATCAAATAGTTTTGGGTGAGAATCATGGGAGAATCCTTTGGGATTGTGTTCCAAAAGGTGCCGAAGGGAATAAGCAGTCGGACGCCATTCCGACTGTAAAAATTTCAGGCTCAACACTATGGTTTGACAAATCTCTGGAAGCGTAAGCACCACGAAAAACTTCGGGGGAAAACAGAGCAAAGGGCAGAATACTTGTTTTTTGCTCTTTTTTTGTACGATGAAAATTTTAAGGAAAGGTTTCGGGGACAGAGAATGAAATTTGTGATTGTAACAAATAATCCAAAAGTGCGTGATGAACTTGGAGAAGAATTTGAAGTAGACTTTGCGGATATTACTTTCCGTGAAGTCCTTTGTAAAGTCCGCGATATGATTTACAGCGGCCACAAACTGCTGACACATCCTCTTTCGGGAAGCGTAAAGCCAAACGAAACACCATATAAAAGTGTTCTGGTTGCAAAAAACACCGGAAAGATGGATATGCAGGATGCTTCTATTATTGAAAACAGCATCATTACAGCAGACAAGTTCAGCGTCAAATTTCCAGAAATGCCGGACAGCGTAAGGGAAGACTTCCAGCTGATCGACACTACCCTCATCAAAAGCGCATTGATGAGCATTCCGGAAATTTTTTAGCGGCTTACATTAAATCTGAAAAGATTTAATTTAAGGAAGATAAAGGGTTTTATATTAACAAGGAGGTGTTCGCTTTGAAAAAGTTGGAACTCGGTAATATTCTCATTCACGATGTTCAGTTTTCAAACGAAGGTTCAAAAGTAGAAAACGGCGTTTTGTACGTTAACAAAGAAGAAATCTGCAAAATCGCTCTCGAAGATGAAAACATCGCATCCTGCGAAGTTTTCCTCGCTCGTCCAGGCGAAAGCGTAAGAATCACCCCGGTTAAAGACGTTATCGAGCCTCGCGTAAAAGTTGAAGGCAAGGGCGGCATTTTCCCAGGATGGATTGCTAAAGTTGACACTGTTGGCGAAGGCAGAACTCACGTTCTCAAAGGTGCAGCAGTTGTTACCACCGGTAAAATCGTAGGCTTCCAGGAAGGTATCATCGATATGTCCGGTCCTGGTGCAGATTACACCCCATTCTCCAAAACAAACAACGTTGTTGTTAAAATGGAGCCAGTAGAAGGCCTCAAACAGCACGAGCATGAGTACGCACTGAGAATCGCAGGCTTCAAGATTGCTTGCTTCCTGGGCGAACTGGGCAGAAACGTTACTCCAGATGAAGTTAAAACTTACGAGTTTGACAACATCGTTGAGTCCGCTGCTAAATATCCAAACCTGCCAAGAGTTGCATATGTTCAGATGCTTCAGTCCCAGGGTCTGCTGCATGATACATATGTATACGGCGTAGACGCTAAGAAAACTCTGACAACAATCATCACCCCAACCGAAGTTATGGATGGTGCTATTGTTTCCGGTAACTGTGTATCTTCTTGTGACAAAAACCCAACTTACGTTCACATGAACAACCCAGTTGTTACCGACCTGTTCGAGCAGCACGGTAAAACTCTGAACTTTGTTGGTATGATTATCACTAACGAAAACGTATACCTCGCAGATAAAGAGCGTTCCTCCAACTGGTCCGCTAAACTGGCTAAATACCTCGGCTGCGACGGTGTTATCATCTCCCAGGAAGGCTTCGGCAACCCTGATACCGACCTGATCATGAACACCAAGAAGATCGAAGCTGAAGGCATCAAAACAGTTATCATCACTGACGAGTACGCTGGCCGCGATGGTAAGTCCCAGTCTTTGGCTGATGCTGACCCATCTGCAGACGCAGTTGTAACCGGCGGTAACGCTAACCAGGTAATCGTACTGCCTCCAATGGAGACTGTATACGGTCACCTCGAGTTCGTAGACACCATCGCTGGTGGTTCTGCTAACAACATTGATGCTCACGGCAACATCACTGTTGAAATTCAGGCAATCACCGGTGCTACCAACGAAACAGGCTTCAACTACCTGTCCGCTAGATAATAGGAAGGGGAAGATTTACGATGAGCAAAATCAGAGTAGTACAGTATATCAACCAGTTCTTCGCTCAGATCGGTGGCGAAGAAAAAGCTGACATCCCAGCTGAACTGCGTGAAGGTCCAGTAGGTCCTGGTCTCGCATTCAACCAGGCTTGGGGTGAAGAAGCTGAAGTTGTTGCAACCATCATCTGCGGCGACTCTTACTTCAACGAAAACCTTGAAAAAGCTCAGGCTGAAGTTCTTGAGATGGTTAAATCCCAGAACCCAGACCTGTTCATCGCTGGTCCTGCATTCAACGCTGGTCGTTACGGCGTAGCTTGCGGTACTATCGCTAAAGCTGTTCAGGACAACCTCAACATCCCAGTTCTCACCGGTATGTACGCTGAGAACCCAGGTGCTGATATGTTCAAGAAAGATGTTTACATCGTTTCTACAAAGAACAGCGCTGCTGGTATGAGAGATGCTGTTAAAACAATGGCACCATTCGCTCTCAAACTTGCTAAACATGAAGCTATCGGCGCATCCTGCGAAGAAGGCTACATGCCAAACGGCATCCGTGTAAACCTGTTCGAAAAAGAAAGAGGTTCTGCACGTGCTGTTAAGATGCTGCTTGCAAAACTGAACAACAAACCATACACCACAGAGTTCCCAATGCCATCTTTCGACCGTGTTGCTCCAAACCCGGCTGTTAAAGATATGGCTCATGCAACTGTTGCTCTGTGTACTTCCGGTGGTATCGTTCCACACGGCAACCCAGACCACATCGAGTCTTCTTCTGCTTCCAAATACGGCGAGTATGACATTGAAGGCGTTATGGATCTGACTGCTGAAAACTGGGAAACTGCTCACGGCGGTTACGACCCAGTATACGCTAACGAAGACGCTGACCGCGTTCTGCCAGTAGATATTCTCCGCGAAATGGAAAAATCCGGCAGAATCGGCAAACTGCACAGATACTTCTACACCACTGTTGGTAACGGTACTGCAGTTGCTTCTTCTAAAGCATTTGCTGCTGAGTATGCTCAGAAGCTCAAAGCTGATGGCGTTGATTGCGTTATCATGACCTCTACGTGAGGAACCTGCACACGTTGCGGCGCAACGATGGTAAAAGAAATTGAACGTGCAGGTCTGCCAGTAGTTCACATCTGTACTGTAACACCAATCTCTATGACTGTTGGTGCTAACAGAATCGTTCCAGCTATTGCTATCCCTCACCCACTGGGCAACCCAGCTCTGACAATGGAAGAGGAAAAAGTTATCAGAAGAAAGATCGTTGAAACCGCTCTCGAAGCTCTCGAGACCGAAGTTGACGATCAGACAATCTTCGACGTTAAATATTAATCTGTTTTTAAAAGCAGCTGGAGAGGATCTCCCCTCCCCAGCTGGCTTTTAAAAAAATATATTTAGGGAGACGAGTGCAATGGATAAAGTTTATGACATTATCGTGTTAGGTGCAGGCCCTGCAGGTTTGGCTGCTGCTTCTTATGCTGGCCGTGCAAGAATGGACACACTTCTCATCGAAAAAGCTAAAGACGGCGGACAGATCGTTATCACCAACGAAATCGAAAACTATCCAGGCTCCCTGGAAGAAGAATCCGGTCCGTCCCTGATTGCCAGAATGACAAAACAGGTAGAAAAATTCGGTGCTGACCGCGTTATGGATACAATCGTTGACGTAGAGCTGGAAGGCAAAGTAAAACACCTCAAAGGTGTTCATGGCGATTACTATGCAAAAGCTGTTGTTATCGCTACTGGTGCTTCCCCACGTCCGATCGGCTGCCCAGGTGAAAAAGAATTCACCGGTAAAGGTGTTTCTTACTGTGCAACCTGTGACGCAAACTTCTTCGAAGATTTTGAAGTATACGTAGTTGGCGGCGGCGACTCCGCTGTTGAAGAAGCTATGTACCTCACCAAATTCGCAAGAAAAGTAACTCTGGTTCACAGACGTGCTGAACTCAGAGCTGCTAAATCCATCCAGGAAAAAGCATTTGCTAATCCAAAGATGGACTTCATGTGGAATACCACAATCGAAGAGATCAAAGGTGACGGTGTTGTAACATCTATGATCGTTAAAGATACCGTAACCGGCGAAACCAGAGAGATTGAGGCTGATGAGGAAGACGGAACATTTGGTATCTTTGTATTTGTAGGTTTCGATCCTAAATCTGAACTGTTCGAGGGCAAACTCGAAATGCAGAACAGATACATCGTTACTGACCAATATATGCATACAAGCGTTCCAGGCGTTTTCGCAGCTGGTGACGTTATCGTAAAACACCTGCGTCAGGTAGTAACTGCTTGTGCTGACGGTGCTGTTGCAGTAACAGAAGCTCAGCATTATGTAGAAAACCTGGCTGACTAATTTTAGTCTGGGTATTACTTTTGAATCTAAGGGAACTTTTGGAAGTTCGGTTTTTATGAAAGTTTAAATTGATGGCTTTTTCGACAGTTCCATAATATAAAATCGAGCAAGGATGGGTAACAGCATTTGCCGGTTGATCCTGCAATGGTGTCCACCCTCTTTGACAGAAGGAGATCATGGTATTATGTTAGAAGTAACAAAAGACACATTCGAGCCTGAAGTTCTGCAGGCTGAAGGTTATGTATTCGTAGACTTCTTTGGCGATGGCTGCGTTCCATGCGCTGCTTTGATGCCACACGTACATGCTCTGGCTGACAAATATGCAGACAGCAAACTGAAATTCTGCTGCATGAACACCACCAAAGCTAGACGTCTTGCTATTAAACAGGGCATCATGGGTCTGCCAGTAATGGCTATCTACAAAGATGGTGCTAAAGTTGAAGAGCTGGTTAAAGAAGACTGCACACAGGATTCCATCACCGCTCTGGTTGAAAAATACATCAATATGTAGTTTTCAGCTGACCGAAAAGATTCCTTTTTGGTCGCCCCTTTTGTGAGGTTGAGATGTCTGCTCGCCTTATCAAAAGCATTTTATTAAAAATGGACGCATTCACTGCGACTGTTTTATAAATTGATGAATATTCATCAAAAATTTTAAGGAGGATAAAGTCATGAGCCTTTTGAATGGTAAAAAAGTTATCATCATTGGCGACAGAGACGGCGTTCCGGGCCCAGCTATCGAAGAATGTGTTAAGACTGCTGGCGCTGAAGTAGTGTACTCCTCTACCGAATGCTTTGTCTGAACTGCCGCTGGCGCAATGGATTTGGAAAATCAGAAGAGAGTTAAAGATTTCGCTGACCAGTATGGTCCAGAAAACATCGTTGTTGTTCTGGGTGCTGCTGAGGGCGAAGCTTCCGGTCTGGCTGCTGAAACAGTAACCGCTGGAGACCCAACTTTTGCAGGTCCATTGACAGGAGTTCAGTTAGGACTCACAGTATACCACGTTTGCGAACCAGAAATCAAAAACGAAGTTGACCCAACTGTTTATGATGAACAGGTAGGTATGATGGAAATGGTTATGGATGTTGATGACATCATCTCTGAGATGAGCTCCATCCGCAACGAATACTGCAAATACCTCTAAGCCAAATTAAGGTGGTGTGGTGGTTCGGTGATGTATCACCGCTCACCACACCCCTTTTTTTAGCTTTTGGCAGGATGGCAAGTTTTTTTACTTGATCCTTCTTCATTCTATACATTATTTGCCTTAAATGCGAAATTCCGCGAACCCCTGCCAGTTTTATCTATATTCGGCAAATTTTCTTGTGGAAAATAGAAAATTTCCCTAAAACCCCCATGACAAGTAAAAGAAAATAGTGTATACTGTTTTTATGGGATTTGTCAGCTTTTTGACACTTCTCGTGGGGGCTGAACCTCATGCTTGAGGTGCAGAACCAATGGTAAAAACCGATTTTCGGTTTTAAAATTCATAATAAATGAATGAGAGGCGTGACTGCAATGAACAGTGTAATCAAAGGCGCAAGCTACATTCTTGCCCATACACCAGACATGGTAATGGAAAACGGTACAACTCAGACAACTGAGAGAATTGTAAACCCAAATTCTGAGTACCTCAAAGAACTGCCAAACCACATCAGATCTTACGAGCAGGCTCTGGCTTATCTGCCAAACCAGACCTACATCGGCAACATGCATCCAGACGAGCTGGGTCAGCATCCACAGCCATGGGTAGATACCACTATTGATGGTATGAACCAGAGAGTTGGTAAATACGGCGAAATTATGCCAGAAGACGAATTCTATATGCTGATGCAGTGTGTAGACGTTTTCGAGCTGGTTATGCTGGAAAAGAACTTTGTGGCTGATGTTAAAGAAAGATTTATCGCTAACCCGGTTATCGACGAGTCTATCGCTGCTAGAATCCACGAAGGCGTTGAGATGTCCGAAATCGAGCATTTCGTAAACGAAGAGCACGCTGAGCCACTGGTATTCAACGGCAAAACAATCGGTTTTGTTAAGAGAGCTCATGACGTTGACGAAAACCTCTCCGCTCACACAATGCTGGAAAACATGGTTTCCAAAGCATCTGCTGTTCTTTCCCTGCTGCACCTGATCAGAGTTACAGGCGTTAACAAAGAAGACATCGACTATGTTATCGACTGCTGTGAAGAGGCTTGTGGTGATATGAACCAGCGTGGCGGCGGCAACTTTGCAAAAGCATCTGCTGAAATTGCAGGTCTTGTTAATGCAACAGGCTGCGACGTTCGTGGCTTCTGTGCTGGTCCTACCCATGCATTCATCAACGCTGCTTCTTTGGTAAAAGCTGGCACACACAAAAATGTTATCGTTGTTGCTGGTGGTTGTACCGCTAAATTGGGTATGAACGGTAAAGACCATGTTAAAAAAGGTCTTCCAATCCTTGAAGATATGATCGGTGGTTTCGCTATTCTGCTCAGCGAAAACGATGGTGTTAACCCAGAAGTTGATACCGAGCACACCGGTAAACACACCGTTGGTACCGGTTCCGCTCCACAGAACGTAATCTCCTCCCTGGTAACAAATCCTCTGGATGCTGCCGGTCTGAAGATTACCGATATTGATAAATACTCCGCAGAGATGCAGAACCCAGACATCACAAAACCTGCTGGTGCCGGTGACGTTCCTCTGGCTAACTACAAGATGATTGCTGCTCTGGGCGTTAAGAGAGGCGATCTGGAGAAGAAAGATCTGGCTACCTTCCCAGCAGAACACGGTATGGTTGGTTGGGCTCCAACACAGGGTCACATTCCATCCGGCGTTCCATATGTTGGTGTTTGCCGTGACGACATCCTTGCTGGCAAAGTAAACAGAGCTATGATCATCGGTAAAGGTTCTCTGTTCCTTGGCCGTATGACCAACCTGTTCGACGGTGTATCCGTAATGATCAACAAGAACTCCGGTAAGACAGAAGAAGCTGCAGTTTCCGAAGAGCACATCAAAGGTCTCATCGGTAAAGCAATGAAAGAATTTGCTACCACACTGCTGGCTGCTGCTGACGAAGAATAATTTTGCAGGTTCATTTTGAAACTGTAAACTGAAAGGAATGAGGAGATCATTATGGCACAGATTGAAAAAATGATTGCCAAAACTTTCATGGACATTGCAACCGGTCTGGAAACTGGCTCTTTCGGAGCTAGACCAAGAATCGCTGTAACAGGTCTTGGAAGTGAACATGGCGAAGCAAACTCTGTGGAAGCTGCTGTACTGGCTGCTGACAGAGGTGTTGATGTTACCCTCATCGGCACTGCTGAAAACGAAAAATTCAATACCGTTAAGGTTTCTGATGAAGATGAAATGTACAAAGAGATGGAGAAACTGCTGGACAGCGGCGATATCGACGGCTGTGTAACCATGCACTATCCATTCCCAATCGGCGTTTCCACTGTTGGCCGTGTTGTTACCCCAGGTAAAGGCAAACAGATGTTCATCGCTAACACTACCGGTACTTCCGCTGCTGAAAGAATTGAAGCAATGATCCGCAATACAATTGCCGGTATCATTACTGCAAAAGCTTGCGGCATCAAAAACCCAACCGTTGGTATCCTGAACGTTGATGGCGCTAGACAGTGTGAAGGCGCTCTGAAAGAGCTTCAGGAAAACGGATATGACATCCACTTTGCAGAATCTTCCCGTGCAGACGGCGGCTGCGTTATGAGAGGTAACGACCTTCTTGTTGGCGCTTGCGACGTTATGGTAACAGACTCCCTCACAGGTAACATCCTGATGAAGATGATGTCTTCCTTCTGCACAGGCGGCAGCTATGAAGCTGTTGGCTATGGCTATGGTCCTGGTGTGGGCGAAGGCTACGACAGACTGGTTCTGATTGTATCCCGTGCTTCCGGTGCTCCGGTTTTGGCTAACGCTATGGAATATGCTGCACAGCTGGTAAAAGGCAACTACAAAGCAATTGCTGCAAAAGAATATGCAGCTGCTAAAAAAGCTGGTCTGGAGAAAGTTATTGCTGCTCGCAAACCAGTGAAGAAAGAAGCTTCTGAAGAAGTTGTAGAGTGTCCACCAAAAGAGGTTGTAACCGCTTCCGTTGCAGGTATTGAGGTTATGGACCTTGAAGATGCTGTACAGGCTCTGTGGAAAGCTAAAATCTACGCAGAAAGCGGAATGGGTTGTACAGGACCTCTGGTTATGATGTCCGAAGCAAACCATGACAAAGCTGTTGAGATTCTCAAAGCAGCAGGCTATATTTCCTAGTCTAAATATTTGCTTTATAAAATGGCTCTCGAAGGATTTTCCTTCGGGAGCCATTTTTGCAGTTTCGGAAAAAGTTTGAAAAGCAAAAGTTTTCCCCATTTTCCATGTTGACTTGTGGAAAACTTTCTGTCTGAAGATAAAAGCTCTCCTGTCAACAAAACAGGAGAGCTTTAGATTGGCGGATTGATAGATTTACTTTGTTTTTGATGATTTAAAGCTAGCGAAAACATAGCTTAAAGTGTGTATTCCCCAAAAAATCGCAATTAAAATAAATGGGGTTAAACCGATAGGGTAGAGCATTTGCACAAAACAGCAGATGAGAAATGCTGCAAGAAACATATATTTGAGATTTTTGAAGCTGTGGTAAGCTGCACGGTACATCTCAAAGGTTTCGGCTTCGTCGCTTGCTTTTTCCCAGTCTTTCATAAAACGCAAGGACATTGGGTCAGCATCCTTAAATCTCGGATTAATCTTTTTTGTCAGGTTGACCTGTGTCACCTCAATCCAGGTGTTAACACATACAAACACAAGGGTTGCGGCAGCACTGATTAAAATGTTGTCATCCAGCATATAAACGAATGAAGAGCCAAGGAAAAAGAAATTGAAGATGGTACACAATACACTCATGATGACCGAAGTATAACTTTGTTTTTCAAGCTGTGCATATACTTCTTCTTCATTGTCGGGGGTTAGGGTGCCCAACATTTTTTTCATGCGGTGTATTCCGTATATTGCCGTTAAAGATAAAATCAGGCAGATGCCGATGTGTAAAATAGGGGATATGGAACCAAAAAAGGTGCTAAAATTTTTGATGATTTCTCCGATAGCTGATTCGTGCCCCATCAATAAGAAGGATGTCAACGCACCGCAAGCCCCCGAAATAACAAGAATAAGAATGAATTTTATAACGGGATGTTTTTTCATAGGAAAACCTCCTTTAGGTTTTTAGAAGCTTATTTTTCATCTTCGTTTTCCGAATATGAAAACAGTTCTTCGACGGTAGTTTTTAAAGTTTTGGAAATTTTGAGTGCCAGCGTGACTGACGGATTATAATCCCCACGCTCAATCAGACTGATGGTCTGTCTGGAAACACCAACAAGGTTGCCAAGATCAGTTTGACTAAGATTAAATCTTGCTCGATATTCCTTGAGGTGGTTAATCAATGGCATAATTTTTATCCTCCTTTTGACAACAATATATTTCAAAATGACAATGATATTTGTCATCTGCGTTGAGTATAGTATAGCATTGACAAAGATAGTTGTCAACAGCAATATAAAATATTTTATAAAAAAAGCACCCAACTTAAAAAGTTGGGTGGTTAAAGGTATTTGGCTTAAAATTTTACCGGCGGCAAAAAACCCTCAAAGATGATGACATCAAAAAGTTGTTTTGCAGTTTCATAGTCACCTTCCCGTACCGTCCAGCCCACCGTTAAAGCGCCGCAGTTTTTGCAAAAACGATAAGCCTTGCTATCGGCGGCATAACGTATATCATAAGCAATAAAGTGAGGTTTGGAAAGACTGTTAAACATCATGTTGCTTAAAGCAGAGGCAGGAATTGCAGCCTTCTTTTCGTGAAAACGGGTAGCAAGCTGACCTCGCATAATTTGCGGAGCATTTTTTACAAACCAGCTGACCACAAGAGGATTCATCGACTCCACACAGTAGTCGCCGGAATAGCGTCGCAGAAGGTCATAAACCTTTAGGCATACACGGTTAATTTGTTCGGTGGATTTGATTTCCACAATCAGCGGAACCTTTCCGGCCACCTCTTTTAACACCTGCGAAAACAACGGGATTTTTTCCTGTGTTTCCAGCAGGCAGTATTCTTGCAGTTGTGCATAGGTAGAATTTTCGACTTTCAGATTGGCTCCGCACATTCTTTTTAAATCTTCGTCGTGGAAAACGACGATTTTTCCGTCAGAGGTCATCTGCAAATCCAGCTCGATGCCATAGCCTGCCTGTGCAGCAGCAGAAAAAGCGGAAAGGGAGTTTTCGCAACGGGTGAGGTTATCAAAAAGACCACGATGGGCAAAGGTGCGGTGCATAAATTTTGCCTTGAGTGGGTGATGCTGGAAGGACGGCATCATGCTGACAGCACAAGCCCCCGCACCCAACAGTGCAAGAGAGATCAGATGTTTCATTATAAGAACCTTCTTTCATATTACAGGTGAGAGAATCCATAGAAAATTTCATTAGATCAAATCGGATTTAATGAATTCGCCGCCCTGATTTTTCACAGTTGCGGAAAGATCCTCTGCCCAATCTTCACAACTTTCTTCTTCGCCGTCATCGGGGAGTATTTCGGTCTGACGGGCAAGTCCATATTCCTGACGGGCAAGCCATTCAATTTTTGAATTGATGTCCGAAGTATATAAATCAGGGTCCTGTATCAGCCGCTCCAGGTCAATGCGTGCGGTAAGACAGGCGTTTGAGGTGGGACGTTCAGTCTGCATGATGATGCCGTTGCCCAGTTTGCTTGCAGTAAACGGTCCGTAAATGCCGCTGATGGCACGGAAGGGCAGATCCATAAAGTTGCCGGTTAACCATGAAGAGATGGCAAATACAGGTTGTTCCTGACAACGCATAAAGGCACAGCTTTGAAAATAAGCACTGTTGCGGCTGGAGCTGAACGCAGACGGGCAAAGCAAAAGCTGTGCGCCCATCAAATGGGCAGAGGCAGCCGCTTCATATACACGCTGGTCCAATCCGCTTAAAATGGATATACGGCAGAGCTTGGTTTGTGCCACAGATACAGTTTTGCCGTTTATCAGTCCGCAGGCTTTTTCATAGGAAGAAAGGTGCAGCTTGTCCTGATGCAAAACGATGTTGCCGTCCGGGTCAAACAGAAATGCACGGTTTACAAGACCCTCACGGGTGCGGACGATGGTTGTTCCGGCAAGGATGTAGATGGAGGCTTTAAGAGCAAGCATCGAGAACAGGTGAGTATAGCTTTCAAACAAAGGCTGGGCAAGATACTTGTTAAAGAATTGCAGCCCTTCGTTGATGCCGTCTGTATTTTTGCTGATTAAATCCTCCGAAAATTGATAGGATAGGTCAAACAGTGAATCAGAGCTGAGCAATGGCAAAAGCCCCAGATATTGAGGAAAAACAACCAGTTGGCTGCCGTCTGCAACAGCACTTTTGATATTTGCAAAAATGAGGTCTAAACAATCTTTGACCGGCATCTCTGCACGCAAGGCAAGCTGTACACAGGAAACTTTGACGTTGTTGGGCATCACATAATCCAAAGCCCGGGACATTGGAATATCTGCCTGTTCTATGGCACGGTCCAAACGTGCAGGGCTCCAGTGGGAAAGGAGGAGCTTTGCCGCAGCAATCATTTTCAGCGACATTAAATCAATCCTCCTTTTTCGTAGATTTTCAAATCAAGCTTCTCGGGCAAATTTCCGCCAAAGTCACTGCGCTGCAATTTGTTGAGATACAGTTTTGCAAGCAGGGAATGGGAGTTTGTTGGGGATAAAAGATATCCGCTTTCGTCGGCGGTCAGGCTGCACGGAGCAGCCACAGCAGAAAAACAGTTGCAGCAGCCAACAACATATACACCGTTGGACTGTGCGGCGTTCCAAATGCCGGTGGTAAGCATATGGCGGCTGAGCTGATAAGAGTCGATAAACTGGGATGATATAACAATTTGCGCCCCTTTCATGCGGGCGATACGCACCACCTGTGGATGGTAGATATCCACATCAACACATAAGAAGATATTTCCGATTGGAGTTGCAATCGGTTCGATTTTATCGTATTGGTCAAATTCTGCCTGATTGTACAGGTTGCGATGGGTTGCCCCTTGTATGCCAAGAATTTCTCCTTTTGGGGAGAACAGACACAGGTAAAGAATATTGTTCACCACAAAGCGGCAGGGAACCAGATAAACCTTGTTTTCTGCGGCATATTTGCGGCAGGCGTTTAGATAATCGGGAGTGTCCCATTCGGGAATATAGGACTTGATATCGGAAAAAACAACAAGATTGGAAAGGGGCTTCACCTTGCCAAAAGGGGGAGTAATACATACTACTGTGCGTGCCACATTTATCACCTCTTTACAAAAAAATATTTGTCTTGCATAAACTACATAAGCTTTAAAAAGCATATATTTTTAATACAAAAATCTACTGTCTGCATTTTATCAAAACCATGCAGACGGCAATATATTCCTATTATACTATTGTTGTTCTGTGACTGCAAGAAAAACAGTTGTAAAAAAGGATAATAGAAAGATTTTCCACAATATGACTGTTGAAAGTGTTGAAAAATGATTACACTATGTAAAAATCAGGTAAAATATCATTCTTTAAACAGTTTCAACTGAGTTTTCAACAGAATAAAGTGTTGATTGTTGGTGAAAAAATGCAAATAGAATCGAACACAGTAGATTGATTTTGGGAAAAGAAAATCCTTATAAAATATAAAGGTTTAAAATATAAAAAAAGGGCAACTGAAAATAAGCAAAAGAAAGCAGGGGAATTTTCCCCTGCTTTCTTATCGCAATTCTTGAAAAAAACAACGAAGAACGGCGGCACATTCTTCCGCAAGGATACCGGAGCGAACCACGGGAGTGTGGTTAAACGGCATCACAAACAAATCCGCTACCGAGCCGGCACAGCCGGCTTTGTCATCTTTTGCACCGTATACAACACGGTCAAGACGAGAATTGATGATAGCACCGCTGCACATGGGGCAAGGCTCCAGGGTGACATACAGCTCACAGCCGGTAAGCCGCCAGCTTTGCAGGCGTTGACACGCTTGCTGAATACAAAGAACCTCAGCGTGCGCCAACGCATTGTGGTCAAGCTCACGGCGGTTGTGTGCACGGGCAATAATCTGTTCGTCCCGAACAATGACCGCACCTACCGGAATTTCCCCCAGTTGTGCTGCTTTTTTTGCTTCTGCCAATGCTTCGCGCATCCAGCCTGCATCCCGTTGCAGATAAGCGGGAACCGATGCTTCCACGTTATGTCCTCCTTTGTGATGGAATCAGTGAAAAAATGAGAGTGCCTGCACAGCTAAAACATATTTTGCAAAATGATGATAGACAGCAGGATCAGCGCAAACACCATTGTTACCGAGGAAAAAGCCACACGATATTTAATTCGTTCGGTAGAAAAGGTGGTGGAGCGGATGAACATGAACATATTGGGATATTTGCGAACCAAAACCAGCAGCGAAGCGATACCTGCAATCAGATAAAAGGTAAAAACGCTCAGAATAAAAAGCGTATGATATTCCTGGGGCATAATGCTGCAAAGCCAATCCATTGCAAAGCTTAAAATATTATTGACAGCATGGATAATCACGCCAACCCACAACGAGCCGGAATAAAGCACAAAATAGCCGATAACAAGCCCCATCAAAAAAGCGTTTGGTGCTTGTACAAGGTTGCCATGGAAAAGGGCAAACAGGGTAGCCGAGATAATCAGTGCAAAGCTGTCACCAAAGCGGCGCATAGACTGGAAAATCATACCACGAAAAACAAACTCTTCCAGCAATGGAACAATCACACAAAGATGAAGCCCAAACAAAAGTCGCGAAACAAGGTTTTGGGGAAGAAAGAGGTTGGTGTGTGGCTGAAGCCCCAAAAAGGAAAGAAGTGTGCTGATCAATGTGGAAGAAGTGATTCCGATTACACTGACAGCAAGTGCCAGAAAAACACAGGGAACACACAGCGAGGGAGAAAACCTTTTAAGTGGAAAGGCAACCCTCATCGGTACATGGGAAAGCAGGATAAAAAGCAGAAACGGTAAAGACAGGCAAATTACAGAAGAAAGGATATTTACCAGCTGGATGATTGGACCGGAAGCCATTACCTGATTGCCATATACTCGGATGGCAGGGCGAAAGAAGGAGAAAGTCCACAATAAAATAAACGGAACGATAGCCGCTAACAGAAAATAAAGCAACGTAGCAAATCCCAGACCGTTGGAGTAACGCTGAAGCATACGACGCTCGGTTACAATGGGCGGAGGTGGAGTGAAACCGTACCCGTCTACATAGGTGTAGCAGTTGGGGTCATTTGCCCGATAGCAGGTCGGGTCAGTTGTAGATTTTTGATAATGAGTCATGAAAACATCCTCCGAGGGAACAAGATAAAAAAATGTATTATTGTGAAAACAGCCCGGGACATGACAACATTCGAGCCTATTTTCTTGGATTCTGTTTTTTAGTATAGCACACATTTTTATCATAAATGTTAAGACAAAAATAATTTCTTTCTTTTTACTTTGGAACATTCTGATTTAGTAGTATGGATTGCTGTTTTGTAAGCAATTTTTACCCGTTTTCGGGAAGAAAATTTTTATTCCGCTGCTTTATTTTTTTAAGGGAAGGAAAAAAGGCAGCTTTCAAAGATTAAAAAGTCGGGGCAATAAAAAAAGCCGCTCCCGACAAACGGGAGCGGCAAAATATTTTATTTTGGTATATCGGCAAATGAATCGACCGAAGGTTTACCGCAAGATAAAAACGCAGAAAGCTTTGACAGCTTCTGAATATTGTTATCGCAGCCAACAGTATTCATTGCAGACAAAACGGAGTTTTGACTTTTTCAAATTCTTCTTAATATGCTTTGCCCCAGATAACCATTGTTTTTGCAGGTTTTCCGCAGCAAACGCAGGTGTCGCTCAGATGCTCTTGGTCATATGGCATACAACGGGAAGATACTCCGGCAACCTCTTTGAGTTTTGCCTCACACTCAGCATCTCCGCACCACATTGCCTTAATGAATCCGGATTTTTCGTTTGCAATCTGAACCATCTCATCAAGGTTGAGAGCCTGATAGGTGCGGTTTTCACGGTTCTGCAAAGCTTTCTCATACAGACCGTCATGCACTGCTTGCAGCAGCTCTGCAACTTTGGTTTCCAGCTCGTCCAAAGAAACAAAGGTCTTTTCGCGGTTGTCACGACGAACGATAACACACTGGTTTTGTTCAATGTCCTTTGGTCCGATTTCCAGACGCAGCGGAACACCTTTCATCTCATACTGAGCAAATTTCCAGCCCGGAGAGTTGTCAGAGATGTCGATGTCGGTGCGGAACTGTTTAGCAAGACGCTCTTTTATTTCCTGTGCTTTTTCGATAACGCCCTCTTTGTGCTGTGCAACAGGGATAACGATAATCTGAATCGGAGCGATAGCCGGAGGAAGAACAAGACCGTTGTCATCGCCGTGGGTCATAATGATACCGCCGATCAATCTGGTGGAAACGCCCCAAGATGTCTGGTGTGGGGTCTGTGGCTTGTTTTCACGGTTTTGGAACTCGATGCCGAAAGCTTTTGCAAAGCCGTCACCAAAATAGTGGGAGGTACCTGCCTGAAGGCTCTTACCGTCGTGCATCATAGCTTCGATGGTGTAGGTAGCTTCTGCACCGGAGAATTTTTCGGAATCGGTCTTTTTGCCTTTTACAACAGGCATAGCCAGCTTTTGCTCACAAAAGTCGGCATAGATATTTAAAATACGCTCGGTTTCTTCAATAGCGTCCTGAGCAGTTTCGTGCATAGTGTGACCTTCCTGCCACAAAAATTCACGGGTACGCAGGAAAGGACGGGTTGTTTTTTCCCAACGAACAACGCTGCACCACTGGTTATACAGTTTTGGCAGGTCGCGGTAGGATTTGATGACATTTTTGTAGTGGTCGCAGAACAGGGTTTCAGAGGTTGGGCGTACGCACAGGCGTTCTTCCAGCTCATCGTTACCGCCGTGGGTTACCCATGCAACTTCCGGTGCAAAGCCTTCTACATGGTCTTTTTCTTTTTGAAGCAGGCTTTCCGGAATAAACATCGGCATGGAAACGTTGTGATGTCCGGTCTTTTTAAATTCGGAATCGAGAATGCTCTGAATATTTTCCCAGATTGCGTATCCGTATGGACGGATAATCAAACAGCCCTTGACAGAGGTGTAGTCACACAGCTCTGCTTTTTTTACAATGTCGGTATACCATTTTGCAAAGTCAACTTCCATCGAGGTGATGTCGTCAACCATCTTTTTGTTGTTTGCCATTTTAGGGTTATCCTCCTTGATTTGTAATCGTTTTCATTGACAGGCGACGGATCAGAGGGGAAACGCCTTCCTGTAAATTTCACAAACAAAAGAACAGAAGAACCAATTTGCCGCTGGTTCAAAAAACTGTCCTGTAAATTACCTTTTTTATTATATTACCTTCCGGCATTAAATTCAATAGAAAAGCCGTCTGCAAAGCAAAATCTCTGCATAAAAGGAACGATGCAAAAAGGAACCGGTCAAAAAACCGGTTCCTTTTTTAAAGCGATTGGTTTGCGATTTTGTACCAAAATTATTCAGCAACACGATCTTCGATATATTTTACAATATCGCCGACGGTTCTGAGGGTTTCAATATCCTCGTCCGGAATTTCGGTATCAAATTCTTCTTCCAAAGTCATTACGAGGTCAACAATGTCAAGGGAGTCAGCACCCAAATCGTCGATTACCTCAGAATCTTCTGTTACCTGTTCATCGTCCAGATCCAGCTGGTCGCAGAGGATTTTTTTAACCTGTTCAAAAATGTCCATTCTTCTCCCTCCCTTCGTTCGTGAAAAGATGATTTTCCGTTTAAATATCTATCTTATGTGAAACGGACGCAATGATAAGCACTAGCTTATTTTTTATAACATTTTATGAGATTGATGTCAATAGATATTTTAGGATAAAAGGAGAGATTTTCAAAACTGTTCAAACAATTTCACCTTCTTTTGGGGGATTCTCATGAAAACTTGTCATCGTTACTTTAGTATGATATAGTATTGGTAAAGCAATTTATAAGCTGCCCGAAGGAGAAAAAGAAAAAATATCTATCAATATTTTATCAAAAAGTTGTATGAAAATAAACAGTTTCTTTTTGTAAAAATTTTTTATACAATAGACTGCACTTTAAAAATATGGATTTGACAGCCTTCCGGTAAAAATATTGTTTGCAAAAATATTAAGGAGGAAAGAAAGTGGATTGGAGTGTTTTGCTCGTTGTAGTACTGACCTTACCAAGCGGAATTCTTATGGCAGGAAAGGTGATTCGGTGCTGCATTTGGGACTATAAAATCAGAAAAAACGGAACTGCCTGCATAGGTACGCTTTCTGCTGCACAAACAGCAGATAAGAAAGAAAAATATGCAATGCAGCCGGTGATAAAATTAAATGGGGTAGAGCAGGAGCTTCATTCGGTGCGTGCAATTCATTGGAGCGGAAGACATGATGAATCTCAGTATGGAAAAGCCATTCAGATTGTATATTCCAAAGAATATCCGACCCGTTGTACTCATGGCAGGGTGATTTCCCTTTTACTGGAAGCAATTATTTTTTTGCCTGTCGGCATTTTCCTCACTTTGGTGGGATTTGAAGGAATCAGGCAACTGCTTTTCTAAAAAATTTGTGTGATGAAGATACTGTTTGTCCGACATAAGGGCAGACAAGAGGATTTTGGAAAAAGGAGATAGCACAATGAAATATTTTGGATTGTTGGGTTATCCGCTGGGACACAGCTTGTCACCGCAGCTGCATCGGCTGCTGGCAAAGGAACTGGGGAAAGAAGTTGACTATCAGTTATTCCCGATACCAACACAGACAAGCAAAGAAGAGCTTGAGAAAAAAATGTTTTGTCTTGATGGCTTTAATGTTACCATTCCTTATAAAATTCGGATGTTGGAGTCGATGGACCAACTGGACAGCAGTGCAAAACTGCATCGGTCTGTCAATGTGACAGCACGATGTTCCGACGGAAAGTGGAAGGGCTATAACACCGACTGCATTGGTTTTGTCAGAAGTATGCAGGCAAACGGCATAGCCCTTGCGGGCAGCGTTTGTGTGCTGGGTGCAGGAGGCGTTGGCAGAATGTTTGCAACGGAATGTGTGCGTCATGGCTGTAAGGTGGTGCTTGCAGTGCGGGAAAAGGCAATGCAGTCTGCACAGCAGGTTGTGCAGCACATTCTGGAGGTTTTTTCCGATGCTTTGGTCGAGGTGCAGTTGATTTCTGCCTTGAGCGGACCTTTTGATTTGATGATTAACGCAACCCCTTGCGGAATGTTCCCGCACACGGATGAGATGCCGGTGGACCCACCGGTTTTAAAGCAGACAAAGGCGGTGTTTGACTGTATTTATAATCCTCAAAAAACAATGCTGATGCACAAGGCAGAAGAAATGGGCTGCAAGGTGGTCGGTGGACTGGGAATGTTGTGTTGGCAGGCAGCAGCAGCGCAGGAAATCTGGATGGATGTTTCTTTTTCGGAAGAACAGGTCAGCCGTGTGATGAGGACACTGGAACAAAATTTTGCGGGGTAAGATGTACTGCAATAAGTCTTACTGTAACGGTGAATGATGGGAAAGCGGTAATCAAAGAGGTGAACAGCAATGGTAAAAAAAGCAGCACAGAGCATCTTGCTGTGTGGGTTTATGGGATGCGGAAAAACCAGTGTAGGGCAAGCTTTGTCCTTTCGCCTGAAGTGGGATTTTTTGGATACCGATACTATGATAGAAAAAAGGGAGGGGATTTCTATCCCCGAAATTTTCGAGCGTTTTGGTGAACAGGAGTTTCGACGTATGGAGATGGAGGTTGCTTCCCAGCTTGGCAGACGCAAAAATACCGTCATTTCTACCGGAGGCGGATTTTTGACACAGGAAAAGACAGTGCAGGCGCTTCGGGAAAGTGCAAATGGATTTGAAGCGATTGTTTTGCTGGACTGCTCATTTGAAACCTGCTATCAAAGAATTAAAAACAGCGACCGACCTTTGGTGAAGAACAACACCAAAGAGCAGCTGGAAGAAATTTTTATAAAGCGTCAGTTACAATATCGCCGTGTGGCGGATGTTGTTATTTTAAATGAGGGAATTGTCAGCGCCACTGTGGAGCAGATTCTTCGGGAGATTCCGGTGCTGTAAAAAAACGAGGAAAATAAAAGCGGAGCTTGCAGGCTGTAAGATACAGGCGGCAAGCTCCGTTTTGTTTATACAAAATTTATTTTACAAAGATTTTTTCCACTTCGCCAATGTAAACATCATGGAAATCCTTTTCAGAGTAGGAAGCATTGATAATTGAAGTATCGATAAAACAATCCTCACGCATGGTCTGAACATACAGCTTGCGGCAAACCAAAACCGCAGTTGCTTCCTCAAAGCAAGGTACATCTTCAAGATGGGTTAAGGTAAGTTTTGATTTCCCGATTTTATCTTCATCCCGTCCCGATACCTTGCCAAGGTAGCTCAGTTCCTCTTTTTTTTCACCTCCGAAAAAGCACAAAGAAAAATACTCGCTGTTGTCTACAAATTCTTTGGTGTAACGCTGTGGACGAATAAAGGCAAAGGCAACGTTTTTGTTCCAAAGATACCCTAAACCTCCCCAGCTGGCGGTCATGGTATTCGCAACCATTTTTCCGTCAATCTCTTGCTCGGCACTGATCAGCATCCACTCTTTGCCGATGGTTTGAAAAACACTGTTTTGAAATTGGTCAGCAGATATTTGGTGAAAAGACATAAAATTTCCTCCCTTAATTTATTGGATACAATCTCAATAAATTTATGATAATCCATTTTAAAAAGTTGTCAAGAGAGCAAAATAAACCCTATTGATTTTCGGCAAAGGCAGACTGAAATTCCGATAAAGATTCGGGAGAAAGTGAGAGGGTTGCATCTTCGTTTTGAATAAATGTGGGAAGGAGAGGACGTGCAGGATCTTTTGCAATTTGGGAGAGAAAATCTGCTGCTTTGCGTCTGGCGTCATAGTCAGAAAAGGTAAGATTTGTTTGACAGGAATTGACAACAGCCGAAAAAAGCTCCTGAGAGTTGCTTTCTTCCAGTAAAGAAAGATGCTGGTTAATGCAGTCTGCAAGAACCTTGCTTAAAAATTTTCCCTGCTCCGAAAAGTTCGAGGGGGTTTCCTTTAAGAGCCATTGCATCATCTTTGCCCCGTCCAACACCTGAAGCCCTTTTTTCAGAATCACCGAAGTGTTGTAAATATCCATTGGAAAATCTTTTTCTAAAAAAATTTTGGTGGAGCCAAGCTCATCCAGCAATGGAACAAGAGCTTCTTTTGAAAGTTTTATATAATGCTCCACCTTGATGGGATAGGTTTGAGAAAGAGCCTGACAGATGCCGTTGATGCCAAAGGAACGGTAAATCTGTGAGGCAGGCTCCGAAACCTGATTTAAGCTGAGCACCAGCTTTTGCGGAAAAGGAAAGATGAAGATATTGCCGACAACCGGCTGAAAACGCAGCAGCAGATAGACAGAGGGGGAAGGAGAATCCTCGCATAAAAGAAGGGTCATGCAGTCGGAAGAATCGGGCAGATAAACAGACGAGGATGATTGAAGTGCAGTAGAGGACGGTGCGGGAGCAACAGGACGAATCATCAGCAAAGCAGCCATCCATACAATAAGAAAGATGAGAAACGCCGAGGTGAATGAGGTGAGAAAAGCTCTTAAACGAAAAGAACGGTACATTGGGGCAGCCTCCTTTAAAAAAAGAATGGGCAGAAGAAAAGAGGTTATACACAAAAAGGTATGGGCATCGGGAATTTTCCCGATGCCCATACCTTTTTGTGTATAGTTTATTAGGGTGATGAAAAAAGCATTATTCGGCAGCTGGTGGAGATTGTACAAGCTTAACGACAACAGCATTCGAGGCATCATCGTTTTCAATGGTGCCGGTATAGGTGATTTCCAACTGGTCACCAACGGTTAATCCGTTTACATGGGTTTGGTCGGTATCTTCCGTGATTGTAAATTTCAGTGCGGATACATACTCGGTTTCAATAGTAACGCTATCGGTCGAAGATTCTACAATTTTACCGGTAATGGTTTGCACCTGCATATCAGAAGGTTTTTCCTGCTCCGGCTCTTTTTCGGTATCGGTAGAGTCTTTATCCGGTTTTACTTCCTCCCTCGGCTCTTCGATACTGTTCTGGGTGGTATCGGAAGTCGGTGAAGAAGGTTCATACTCTTTTCCATCAGAAGAACATCCGACAACAGCAAGCATCATCATTCCTGCAAATAAAAATGCGAAAATATTTTTCATTTGAAAAATCTCCTTTCAATCGTTCGGCAGGTAAATTACTTTATGTATATTATGCTGCTCTTTAAAGATACCGCAGAAAGATGAATGAAGAATGTACAATCTCAAAATAGTTTGTTTTTAAATTATGAAAAATGTAAAACTTGGATTTTTTACCAAAACAATAGGAAAATATGGATGATAAAACAAGATATATTGCCGCACACACTTCGGGTGAAGTTTAGAAAATACACATTATACTATTTGTATTGAATCAATCCGACTGTGAGGCAAGCTGACGACCTTGGTGGTCAACAAAGTTTGAATTAGGCAGCAGCAGCTCGCCCACCGGAACAAAGCTGAAACCCTTTGCAGCGGCATCGTCAAGAATTTGGGCAAGTGCCTGTGCAGAATATTTGGCACCCGAGTGAATCAGCAAAATAGAACCGCAGGAAAGCTGTGAAGAAACACGCTGGGTAATTTCTTCTGCACTCAAGCCTTTCCAATCCAATGTGTCTAAATTCCACTGAATGGGGATACAGCCGCAGGAGTGGATGGATTCTATCACAAGGTCGTTATATGAGCCGGAAGGCGGACGAAAAAGGATTGGTTTTTTCCCACACACCTGCTCTATGGCAGATTGGGAGGAGGTGATTTCCTCTATCATTTCGTTTTGACTTAAACTGTCCATATCCCGATGGGAATATGAATGGCTGCCGATTTCGTGCCCGGCAAGGGCAATGGCTTTAGCTGATTCCGGATATTTTTGAGCCCACTGACCTAAAAGAAAAAAAGTTGCCCGAACATTGTGCTTTTTGAGTGTATCCAAAATAACGGGAATGTCCTTGTCGTCCCATGCACAGTTTATGCCAATAGATGCCTTTTTTTCTTTGGTTTCCACCGAATAGATTGGCAAAGACCGCCCCGAATCGGAGGAAAAGACCGCCTGTATTTTTGGAGAGCGAACAGCGAGAACAGCAAGTGCCGCAGTCAAGGCGGCAGTCAGAGAAACAAAAAGAACCTTTTTGGCCTGCAAAACGATAATTTTCATAAAAAAACCTCCCTTGCATGAAGTCTATGCAAATCTGCTTAAAGTTCATGCAAAAGAGGTGCGCATATTATTTTAAGTAAAATGGTGCTAAAAACTCAAGAACCTCCCGATTAAATTCTTTAGGAGATTTTGCGGCACAAAAATGATTGCTGTTTTGGATGCAGACAAATTTTGCGTTCGGAAGGGAGGAAGCAATCAGGCGGCTGTGAGAATCTTTTATCATATCATCTTCCCCAACGATGACCATACAGGGCATGGTAAGAGTGGTGAGGGAATCGGTGGAGATGTGCGGATGATGCACCATCAGCCCCAAAATATCGGCATTGTGCTGTGCTTGTTTTGAGAACGGGCAAAACAGGCGGCAGCAGTAGTATCCTAAAACAACAGGAAATTGGGTGAAAAATTTTACTCCGTGCGGATTTAGGTTGGCACCGTTTAAAATCAACGAGGATACCCGTTCGGGATGGGCTAATGCAAAGGTGAGAGCAGTGTTTCCTCCGTCCGAAAACCCAAGCAGGTGAGCTTTTGGAATCTGTAAATAATCCATCAGCCGCAAAAGGTCTTGTGCAAAGACAGAGAAGTCCAACTTCTCACTTCCGCTTTCGGATTTTCCGTGTCCTCGGGTGTCAACAAGAATCAGACGAAAGTGGGCGGAAAACGCATCAACCTGATTTGAAAAATAGCTGTGGTCTTCACCGTTGCCGTGCAAAAGAATCAGAACAGGGGCATCGGAACTGTAAGAAGGATAGTCAAGATAAAACAGTTTGGCAGAACCGGATTTTATAAAATCAAAGTGAGCTTCAGGCACAGCCAGTCCTCCTTTTACGAATTTAGAAAGTTTACAAAACGATTATACTATGGAAATTTATAGAAAGCAACTCGTCCTTGAAATCATGGGAAAAATCGGATATACTGTAAGAAAACAAACCGTTAACAAGAAACGCTGCCCTTTGCTGTAAGAAAAGGAAAAGCTGATATAAAACATACGGGAGGGTCTTTATGAAAAAACATTGGAAAACAGCAGCCATCTCTGCTTTGTGTGCAGTGGCGGTTTTATCCACTGCATTTTCGGCAGTAACTTTAATACGAATGAAACGCTTGGAAAGCAATATAGATATGGTTCAGCACTCGGTTACCAGTATTGACAGTGACATCAACTCCACACTGAATTCTGCTATCAGCACCATCACGCAAAGTGCTCAGAAAACAGCAAGCATCATTTCGGATTATGAGGTAAAGTGGGGTGAGTGCAACAGTGCGGACCACACCATGAAGGTCAAAATCCGCATCATGCCAAAAGAGTATAATGACCAGACACAGGTTCGGGTTCGATACAGCGGATACTCGGCAAAAGGACAGGGCTATGATATGATTTTTGATACCGAAGGTTTTACCGAGCAACTATCAAAAGCAAAGCGTGTGGAATCCGGTGTTTATGAAGCGGAAATTACCATTCCGCTGGTAGATTATATTTCTTTAAGTGCAGAGGTTCAGGACGGCGAGGTTGTTCGTCAGGAAAAGCTGGAGGATCAGTATTCTGCATGGGGATTAAACTTGCTGCATCCGCAGATGTCCGCAGGTTTTAACTCGTACCAAGTTATCTCTTCGGATAAATCATCTATCAAATATGACGCATATGCCTCGGTTGACTTGCTGACAAGCTATGATGCAGGCGGCGTAAGCGATGCTTCAAAGATGACCGACGGAACAGTGAGCATCTATCTGAACCAAAATGAAATTCTCACCAAAAAATTAGGTGAAACGCAGGAGGAAGAAGAAGCTCAACCGAAAACAGAGGAAAAATCCGGTGAGGTTTACAAAGTATGGAACGGCGGCGAAAGCGGCAAAACCACCTGGAGCGGTGAAATTAAAAACCTTCAGGATGGCGATACTGTTACCTTTGTGGTTCGTATTCAAGATGATAACGGATTTACCTATGAGCAGGAAGTCGAAAAAACAGTGTTTGAAGTAAAGAACGGTTGGATTAAGAGCGATGCAAGTGAAACGGGTTACAGTGAAATTGTTATAAAATAATGACGTTTTATCAGCGAAAATACTTGAGGACAGGTGTTTTCGCTGATTTTGTTGGGAAACTTATAAAAGGTACTTTACAAAAGAAGGATGAGGGGTATATAATATCCTTGTAAACAACCAAATAATCACAAAGCGCAGTGATGGAAAAGATGATTGCCTCATTGTTTTTAAGAGAGTCGGCGGAGGGTGCAAGCCGATAAACAAGGCGATGATTTCCGCTTCCGGAGCGTTCGGTGAAGAGCCGAGGGGTGGTGCCCTGTAACGCACCGATAAAGAGGCAGGAAAAGGCTTTTTATATTTCCTGCAATTTGGGTGGCAACACGGAAAGTACCTTTCGTCCCATAGGTGGACGGAAGGTTTTTTTATTTTTCCCCCAATACTTGTTTGATTTTTAAGGAGGATATCAGTATGTTGGATATCAAGTTGGTCAGAGCAAATCCTGACCTTGTCAAAGAAAATATTAAAAAGAAATTTCAGGACGAAAAATTGGTTCTGGTAGATGAAGTGCTGGAGCTGGACACCCAATTTCGTGATGCAAAATCCAGAGGTGACTATCTGCGTGGACAGAGAAACACCCTTTCTAAACAGATTGGCGGTTTGATGGCAAAAGGTCAGAAGGAAGAAGCGGAGAAAGTAAAATCAGAAGTAACCGCAATGGCACAGGAACTGGCTGATTTAGAGGTTAAGGAAGAAAAGCTGAGCGAAGAAATCAAAAAACGCATGATGGTTATTCCAAACATCATCGACGAGTCTGTTCCGATTGGTAAAGACGACAGCGAAAACGTAGAAATCGAGCGTTTCGGTGATGCTGTTGTTCCTTCATTTGAGATTCCATACCATGTTGACATCATGGAACATTTGAACGGAATTGACCTTGACAGTGCAAGAAAAACAAGCGGTAACGGATTCTACTATCTGTGCGGCGATATTGCAAGACTTCATTCCGCAATCCTGTCCTATGCAAGAGATTTCATGATTGACAGAGGATTTACCTATTACATTCCACCATTCATGATTCGTTCCAGCGTTGTAGACGGCGTTATGAGCTTCTCCGAAATGGAAAACATGATGTATAAAATCGAGGGTGAAGACCTGTACCTGATCGGTACCAGCGAACATTCTATGATCGGTAAATTCATCGACACAATCCTTGATGAGTCCCAGCTGCCACAGACACTGACCAGCTATTCCCCATGTTTTAGAAAAGAAGTTGGAGCACATGGTATCGAGGAAAGAGGCGTTTACCGCATCCATCAGTTTGAAAAACAGGAAATGATTGTTGTTTGCAAACCGGAAGAGAGCATGGATTGGTTTAAGAAACTCTACACCAACACCGTTGATTTCTTCCGCTCTTTGGACATTCCCGTTCGCACACTGGAATGCTGTTCCGGCGACCTTGCCGACCTGAAGGTAAAGAGCATCGACGTTGAAGCATGGAGCCCACGTCAGCAGAAATACTTCGAGGTAGGAAGCTGTTCTAACCTGGGCGATGCACAGGCACGCAGACTGGGAATTCGTGTTCGCAACAAAGAAACAAAACAAAACTATCTGCCACACACCTTGAACAACACCGTTGTTGCACCTCCTCGTATGCTGATTGCATTCCTCGAAAATAACCTTAACGATGACGGTTCTGTCCGTGTTCCGGAAGCTCTTAGAATGTACATGGGCGGAAAAGATGTTATCCGTCCATAGGAAATAATAACTTTATAAAGACAAAACACTTTTTTCCGAAAGGAGTTGCAAATGATGGAAATGGATTTACAGCTTATCAAACAGCAGGTAGCTCATGCAACAGATGCCCTGCTTGAACAGGCGAATTTAAAAGCAGGAGATGTGTTTGTGCTGGGGTGCAGCTCCAGTGAAATCTGCGGAGGTCGCATCGGAAAAGCTTCCAGCGCAGAGGTGGGGGAAGCGGTAATTGATACAATGCTGCCAATTCTGCGGCAAAAGGGAATTTACCTTGCAGTTCAGGGATGCGAGCATATCAATCGAGCTTTGGTGATTGAACGAGAAGCAGCTGAAAAGTACGGATTTGAAATCGTTACGGTAAAACCTGCCCTTCATGCAGGAGGAGCTTGCTCGGTAGCGGCTTATAATAAAGCACAAGACCCTGTTATGGTTGAACACGTTGTCGCAAAGGCAGGCATGGACATCGGCGACACCTTTATCGGACAGCATATTAAGCACGTTCAGATTCCGGTTCGACTGGATATCAAGGAAATCGGTGCAGCGCACGTCACCTTTGTACGCAGCCGTCCAAAACTTATTGGCGGTCCAAGGGCAGTCTATCCGGACTAAATCCTGATTTGGAAAGAAAAATAGGAGGATGTTTTGATAGGCTAGGCACTGCAGTGCAGCTCAAATCCTCACCTTACTTTTTGCTGAATATTCAGTTAAAAAAACAGGCTCTCATTTTGAGAGCCTGTTTTTTTATATTTTTAAAACTCATGAAGCCAGTCTGATTTTTTGTAGCAATAAAAAAATGTCAGTGAGCTGAGGC
>JAHHTY010000019.1 GCA_020024325.1 Negativibacillus sp. | reverse complement strand
AAACTCGCTGCCCGTTATTGTTTGTTATAAAAAGTTTTAATGTAATGAGGAGGTCTTATTTAAATATTTTTTATGAAGCTGCATAATTCTGGGACGGTTATAACGCTGAATAATAACAAACATAAGGTCAAAACAGCCGGCAAGGACGGAGGTTATTAAAAAAACAGAGAAAGAACCAACCCAAACGGAAGCAATCAAGGGAAGAAAACTGAGGGGGATAATGGTTTCATGAACCAGTTCAGCTTGGCACATTGCCATAGCAACTTGTTTGGGAGTGCGATTTTGTAAAGAGAAAAATTCGGGAACATAGGTAGGAATTTTTTTCTTCCATTTTTTTACACGCAATATACAGTAAAGTTTGGGCTCGAAGCAATGGGGCTGGAACCACCACAAATTCGGGTCAATTTCGTTGTGGATAAGACGGTCGTAAAATTCCCCTACAATAAGACGCATAGCAAAGTGATAAAAAGTGGTTGCGAAGGTGATAGCCAGAACTTCAAAAATATTTTGTTGTAAGATATGATATAAAGCCGTAAAAATAACAGCAGCAAAAGCTGTTGTTACAGTCGTTTGTTTCATCATTTTGGGCATTAGAGAATCCCCTTTTTTCGGAAATAAAATATAGATAAATGTTTCCCGGGAAATATTCACTTAAAAATCAGCTAAAAGAGGAAAGCAAAGGAGTTAAAGAGAAAGCCGATAAGCATGATTCCTACAGTAACGATGATAAAGAAAGCGGTGAGAAGTTTTGGCTTGACAGCTTTGCGGAGCATAATCATAGAAGGAAGGGAAAGTGCTGTTACTGACATCATAAAAGAGAGAATAGTACCAAGTCCGGCACCTTTTGCAAAAAGACTTTCTGCAACGGGAATGGTGCCGAAGATGTCTGCATACATCGGTATGCCGGTCAAAGTTGCAAGCGGTACAGAATACCACTTTTCTCTTCCCAAAAGTGTTTCTATTGTGCTTTGTGGAATAAAGTTATGAATGAAGGCACCAATGGTTACACCGATAAAAATATAGGGAGCTACCTTTTTAACAGTTGAGATTAACTGATCTTTTGCATATTCCAAACGGTCGCCCAAAGAAAGAGCAGGGGAATCTAAGTCGATGCGTCCGGCATTGCGGATAAACTCCTCTACTTCATTATCTAAATGCAGACGTTCAATCAGTGTACCCCCCAGAACAGCTAAGACAAGACCAACAAGGACATATGCAATAGCAATTTTGCTGCCAAAAGTTCCGGTTAAAAGAATTAACGAACCTAAATCGACCAGAGGAGAGGAAATCAAAAACGAAAAAGTTACACCAAGCGGCAGACCAGCTCCGGTAAAGCCAATAAACAGTGGTATGGAAGAGCAGGAACAAAATGGAGTGACAGTACCAAGTAAAGCCGCAAGGGTGTTTGCTCCGATTCCATGAAAACGGCTAAGGATTCTTTTTGTTCGTTCTGGAGGGAAAAAACTTTGGATATAGGAGATACTGAAAATCAGTACTGACAACAGTACAAAAATTTTGACAGTGTCATATAAAAAGAATTGCAGAGAAGCTCCGAGGTGTGAAGTGATATCCATACCAAGGGCGGTGAGCAGCCTTCCGACTAGCTGATTCAGCCAGCGCATACCCAAAATTTGATTTTGAAAGAACAGCCAGGCGGACTGGATGATGTTCATAATGAATCCCCCAAAGATAAAGTTCATTTTATATTAGCGTGGTTTCTCAAAAAACAAAAAGCCTTATTTGATTTTTTTGAGAAGCTTTATTATCTTATCTACTGAAGCAACCTGACCGCTGACAATGAGTTTGCCGTCTACCATCAAGGATGGGGCGGTCATAACGCCAAGTTTTACAATTTCGATTAAGCTGGTAACTTTTTCAATTTCAGCGTCCAGTCCCAGCTGAGCAACAGCTTCAATGGTGTTGTCAAATAATGTATCACAGCGATCACAGCCTTCTCCGATTACCTTGATATTCATAATATTTCCCCCTAGTTTTTCAGCTCCATCTTTAAACCAACCTGATCTTCCCAAACAGAAAAAATTTTGCGGATGAGTGCTGTTCCTGTTTTTGATATAAAAACCATCTGGGATTTCTCTTGTGCAGGACATGGTTTAAAATCAATACGGCTTCCCACCAGATCTACCTGATGCCATCCGGAATTTTTTAGACAGAAAAAGCCTTTTGCACGGTACAAGTCAGGAGCAAGGGTGGTAAGAAACTGCTGTAAATCCTCTTTTGGAATTTCTCCTTCAAAGTTAAGGAAAAGGGTCTTAGGTTTTGTTTCCTCGGAATTGGTGGTTTCTTCATTTTCTGCCCATTGATACTGAAGAAGATTATCTTCCAGAAAATCGAGGTTCAGATTAGCGTTAGAACTGGTTTCAATGCGGCAAACGGGGTTGATTTGACGGATCTTATTTTTTACTTCAATTAGTTGAGCTGCATCGACTAAATCTACCTTAGTCATGACAGCAAGGTGACAATGTTTCAGCTGACGGTAAACAGTTTCCATATCATCCAGCTGATTTAAGAAGTTGACCGAGTCAACTAAACATAAAGAACCTTTATAATCAAAGGTATCTCCACATAATGTTTTAGCAGCCTCCAAAATCTCGGTAACATTGGAGGGGTCGCCGATGCCGGAGCTTTCTACAAACAGATAATCGAAGTGATATTCTGCCATCTCTGCAAGAGCTTGGACAAAGGAAAGACGCAGACAGGAACAGAAGATGGAGCCACGGTTCAGCTCCACCATTTTGATGTCATCGTTGCGCAAAATGGTTCCGTCAATCCCAAGCTTACCAAATTCGTTTTGAATAATGCCAACCTTTTTACCTTTGAGCGAGTCGATAAGTTTGAGAAGCAGGGTTGTTTTGCCTGAACCGAGAAATCCGGTGAGAACATAAAGTTGTGTTTTCTTTTCCATAGCATTGATACCTCTTTGTTGTTGACATTGACATTCAGGATGTACACAAACAGGGGTGACAGGAACAAGGGAAAGCAAAAGTTGTTGTGCACCCTTTAGAGCATCGAAAGAAAGGGAATAGTGAGTCCATTTCCCCTCTTTGCGTCCGACCACAATGCCGGCGTCACAGAGTATTTTCATATGATGGGAAAGGGTAGACTGGCTGATTTCCAATTTATTTAAAAGAACGCAGGCACAACATTCGCCTTGACTTAAAAGCTCAAGAATCTTCCAACGGTTTTCATCGCAAAATGCTTTGAAAACAGCTACATTTTTTGAATAGGAAGAAGGCATCTTATCACCTCACATTGATATTCTTCGATATATATAATATAGTACAAATCGATAAGTGTCAATATGAAAATTTGAATTTATTTTTCCAATAAAAAAAGAGAACCGAAAGGTTCTCTTTTTGGGGTACACTAATCGTCTTTTCTTCTTTTCAACATATTTTTTAAACGATACATATTTGCCAATTGGTGACGGATCGTCTTTTCTTCGTCCACTTCAACTGTACCATCATCGTAAACAATAAGCCAACTGCCTTCCTTTGCATTTTCTGGAAGACGTTTGCGGGGAAATGCGTCTAACTGTCCATCCGGAGTTTGGCAGACAACATAGGTTTCTTCAAATCGGTCAATAATCAATTCCCTCATGATGGCAATAGCCCCTTTCTCAATTTAGATTATTTTATGGTTTTTCGGTTCTAACTGAAATTTTTTCTCCATTGCTGGTAAAGGTGATGTTGCCCGATAAATCGGTGCGATAATATTCAATGTCCATTTTTTCAAGCTTCTCAACAGTTTCGCGGTGTGGATGGCCATATTTGTTATTTTTACCACAGGAGATGGAAGCATATTCAGGGGTGATAGCATCAAGATATTTTTGGGTAGAGGAGGTGGAGCTTCCGTGATGTCCCATTGTCATCATATCACAATCCAAATTTGCTTTGTTTTCTACTAACAGCTTTTCCATTGGGGCTTCCTGGTCACCGTTAAAGAGGAAAGAAGTTTCGCCAAAGTCTAAGCGAGTGACAACAGAGGTGTTGTTAAGATCGTCCACATCCTCTGTGATAGGACCAAGTACAGTAACAACAGCACCATTACCAAGATCAAAGGTATCTCCCGCATCTACCAAAGAAAGGGGAACATCGTTTTTCTCGATAGCATCAAGGACATCTTCATAAGTTTTGGTAGTAGGTGTAATATCTTTTGGGATGTGACCAAACAGCACTTCACCAACTTCGATATTGTTTAAGACTGTATCCAGACCTCCGATATGGTCGGAATGTGGGTGAGTTGCAAGGGCATAGTCGATATGGTCCAGCCCCAGAGTTTCTATAAAATCCAATACTTCATCGCCTTTGTCGTTTTCCCCGGCATCAATCAGCATAGATTTTTCATCGGTGGTAATCAGGATGCTTTCGCCCTGTCCAACATCAATGATGTAAACTTTTGCTTCTCCAGAAGTTGGGAGAGAAGGGGCAGGAGAGGTAGGTCCGCCGTAAAGAATACGGTCGATGGTATTTAAACACTCCTGAAAAAAGGAAGTATCTTTACCAATAAGGTCTCCGCCGAAGGTAAGTACACTGAGCACTACTGCAATAACAGCGAAGGCGGAAATCGCCCATTTAGGTAAAGACTGATTTATTTGTTTTTTTGATTTTCGTTTTGCCATAGTATCCTCCATTGTTTAGCGATATTTTTTGCGAGAGCCTCGGGTGTCATTGGTTAAAAGACCACCACGCTCCACAACAGGAGTTTTTCGTGAAGACTTGCCAGCAGCTTTACCGGCTGGTTTTCTGGAATTTTTGCCGGAAGTGGAACGGCTGTTTTTACTAGACTGTTGGTTGCGGGCAGATGTTTTTTGGTTGTGGGTGCGGATATATTCTGCATCGGGAGCAACCAGACAATTTGGTCCGTTTCCAATTAAATCTTCTCGGTGGGCACGAATCAGAGCTTCAATCACGTTTCTTCTGTTTTCGGGTTTATAGTATTGAAGCAGGGTGCGCTGATAAAATTTTTCCTCTGCTGTTTTTGGAACATAGACCGGCTGCATAGTCTGTGGGTCTAAGCCGGTGTAAAACATACAGGTGGAATTTGTTCCGGGAGTGGGATAAAAATCCTGTACCTGCTCAGGACGCATATGATGTTTTTTTAAATAAACTGCAAGTTCCACTGCATCGGCAATGGTGCATCCCGGGTGGGAGGACATCAGATAAGGGACAAGATATTGCTCCTTGCCAATCTTCTGGGTTTCTTCATAGAAGCGTTTGCAGAAGCGGTCAAAATCTTGAACATGGGGTTTTCCCATCTTGTCTAAAACGTGATTGACACAATGTTCAGGTGCAACCTTGAGCTGACCGCTGATGTGATATTTCACAAGCTCCTGCATAAAGGTTGGGTCTGGGTCGGCAATAGCATAGTCATAACGGATTCCGGAACGAACAAATACCTTTTTGACACCTTTTACTTTTCTGAGTTTGCGCAAAAGCTCTACATACTCTGTGTGGTCAATATCCATACTGGGGCAAGGCTTTGGAGCCAAACATTTTCGGTTTTGACACAAGCCATGTGTGAGCTGTTTTTTACAGGAGGGGTAGCGGAAATTTGCGGTAGGACCGCCCACATCGTGGATATAGCCTTTAAATCGAGGGTTGTGGGTCATCTCTTCCGCTTCATGAAGGATGGATTCTTCACTGCGTGAAACAACCTGTCTGCCCTGATGGAAGGTGATAGCACAGAAGTTGCAGTTTCCAAAACAACCGCGATTTTGCATAATGGAAAATTCAACTTCCTTGATTGCATCCACACCACCTAGTTTTTCATAGGATGGATGATAGGTGCGGGTGAAAGGAAGCTTGAAAACATCATCAAGTTCTTCACGGGTAAGAGTCGGCATAGGAGGATTCTGCACCAGATATTCGGTGTCAGTCTGTTTTTGAACAATAATTTTACCGTAGACAGAGTCCTGCCATTCATTTTGGATTTGGTGAGCTTTAGCATAGCTTTCTTTGTTTTCGGCTACCTTGCGGTAGGATGCACAGGATATACTTTCAGCAGGAATTTCATCCTGAGAACAGAGGTAACAAGTGCCTCTGATATTGCGAATATCATGAATATCTTTTCCGGAGACCATCTGGTCAATTAACTGCCGAATAACTTTTTCGCCCATACCATACAATAACATATCTGCCTCAGACTCAATTAAAATCGATGGACGCACAGCATCATCCCAATAATCATAGTGAGCAAAGCGACGAAGGGAAGCCTCCAGACCACCAATAATAATATTAGAGTCGGGGTAGAGCTGACGCAGCTTTTTAGAGTAAACAATCGTTGCCCTGTCAGGACGACGTCCGGCTTTTCCGCCGGGAGTATAGGCATCGTCACTGCGTTTACGTTTAGCAGCTGTGTAGTGTGCCACCATTGAGTCGATATTTCCTCCGGTGACAAGGAAAGCATATTTCGGTTTTCCAAATTCCATATAGTCCTTATCGGTAACAGGCTGGGAGATGATGCCAATAGAATACCCCAGCGATTCGATAATGCGTGAGATAATGGCAGCTCCAAAACTGGGATGGTCAACATAAGCGTCTCCGATAATATAAATAAAATCAAGGCGGCTCCAGCCTCTCTCAAGGGCCTCCGCTTTTGTGATTGGTAGAAATTTTGAGCTCATGTTATGCTCCTTTTCATTAAAACTGGTTCATAGAGATTGCTTTTATAGTATAGCACAGAGCAGGGTTTCCGGTAAAGTTTTTGTGGGTATAAAAAAACCGGATACAGAATGATTTCTGTATCCGGTAAACTGTGAACTTTCGTTCAGAAAAGGAACTACTTGAGTTCGATTTCTGCGCCAGCTTCTTCCAGTTTTGCTTTGATTTCTTCTGCTTCTGCTTTGGAAGCGCCTTCTTTGATTGGCTTTGGACACTCGTCAACCAGAGCTTTAGCTTCTTTCAGGCCGAGACCAGTGATCTCTTTAACGATTTTGATAACGCCCATTTTGCTAGCGCCAGCGTTTTTGAGGATAACGTCAAATTCAGATTTCTCCTCAGCAGCAGCTGCAGCAGGAGCAGCTGCAACAGCTACAGGAGCTGCAGCGGAAACGCCAAATTCTTCTTCTAATGCTTTTACGAGCTCAGCAAGCTCAAGAACAGTCAGTTCTTTAACATTTTCAACAAATGCTAAAACTTTCTCAGAAGCCATGATAGTACCTCCATAATTTTCAAAAAATAAATGTAGTGATGTCAGCCTGCATCAGGCTGTACATAAGAGAACGGACACCTTGTCCGAAGGGGATGGATTATTCAGCAGCAGGAGCCTCTTCAGCAACAGCTGGAGCACCAGCCTCTTCCTCTTTTTTCTCACCGATTGCTTTAATAGCAACAGCAAGACCTCTGAGGTTGCCGGTAAGAACGCTGAGCAACATAGAGATAAGTCCTTCTTTGTTTGGCAGCTGGGACAGAGCCTCAATACCTGCTTTATCCATTGGCTTACCATCAGCAAAACCAGCTTTTACAGAGTAACCGTTTTTAGCACCCTCAGCATATTTGCAGATGATTTTTGCAGCAACGATTGGATCGTCGTTGGAGATTGCGAGAGCGGTGGTGTTTTCCAGCACATTGGAGATTTCCTCATAAGCGGTATCTTTCAGTGCAAGACGGAGCATGGTGTTTTTAACAACACGGTACTCAACGCCAGCTTCACGCAGCTCTTTACGAAGTTTAGTATCGTCAGCTACATTGATGCCCTTGTAATCAACCAGGACACCGGCAGCAGCGTTTGTGAGTTTGTCTTTAAGCTCAGCAACATACTGCTGTTTTTCGAGTAAAACTTTTTCGTTTGGCAAATCAGTTCACCTCCTGAAAGTTGTTTGCAACGGACACCTGTTGTCCGAAGCGCGGATTCGATGCAAATCGCCGCTCTGAGAAGAGCCTGTACAAAGGTCCTTCGCAGAAACCCCGAAACTTAAAAAAGCTCCTTTCACCCGGAAAACCGAGGGAAAAGAGCAGATGAAAAGTCATAAATAAAAATACTTTATCATCGTTTCCTCGGCAGGCTGATTTAAGCAATGCTTTTTGCATTTGCACCTGCTGTCTATGGAATCATGACAGCTTTTTTATTATATCGAAGGAAAAGGATACTGTCAATAGAAAAGAAGCAGGATTTTTATAAAAATATATAAAATTATGAATTATGTATAACAATGCGCTTTTTTAGCGGTTTTAAGATGTATATCCTAACTTGCTTATTCGGTAGATTTTATATAAAGCTGTTTGATATTGAGCCTGCTGATTTTTTCTATGCTAAAAGAATAAAGGCTTCTTTATAGATTTGCAAGGCAATATAAAGCACAACAGAACAAAATAAAACAGCAAAAAGATTCATTCAGAATAGAAATCACTTAATATAGGAAATATACATACAATAAAGTCAAAACATTATATCTAAACAGGATATTACACTGTAAACAACAATGAAAGGATTAACTGAGAATAGTTAAGGGAAAAACTTTCCGGTATTAAAAAAGGAAAAATGATAATAAGTTATACGGTTAATAAAAAAATATAAAAAAATGCTTGACAAATCGAATTCTAAATGCTATATTATAATCAGTAATGATAATTGTTACTGATAAGGAGAAAACAATGGCAACCGAAAGAAGAAATTCACGTCAAAGAACATTGATTTTGGAAGCGGTACAACAATCACATAGCCATCCGAATGCTGAGGAGGTTTATCGAGCAGTACAACAACAGATTCCGGGAATTAGCCTTGGAACAGTGTATCGAAACTTGAACCTCCTAGAAGAGATGGGGGCTGTTCGACGGATTCACAGTGGAATCGGCGGGGATCGATTTGATGCTGTTACAAAGATGCACCCACATCTGATTTGCAATAAATGCGGAAGGGTATATGATCTTGAGTATCCGACCGGGCAAGAGGCAGAACAGCTTTGCAAAATATTTGCTAAAAGCGGTGCGCAAATTCATGAAGTTCAAATTCAGGCGTGCGGTATTTGCCAAAATTGTCTTAATGAGCTTAGAGAAGAATAAAAAAATGATTTATAATCAAAATGAAATGGAAAGGCGGATTTATTTTATGAACTTAAAGGGTACAAAAACAGAGAAAAATTTACAGGCAGCTTTTGCAGGAGAATCTCAGGCAAGAAATAAGTATACTTACTATGCTTCTCAGGCAAAAAAAGAAGGATTTGAGCAGATTTCTGCTATCTTTACAGAAACTGCAAATAACGAAAAAGAGCACGCAAAACTGTGGTTTAAGCTGCTTAACGGAGGTATTGGCAGTACAGTAGAAAATCTCAAAGACGCAGCAGAAGGTGAAAACTACGAGTGGACTGATATGTATGCAACTTTTGCAAAAGAAGCAAAAGAAGAAGGCTTTGATCGTATTGCATTCCTTTTTGAAGAAGTAGGCAAAATCGAAAAAGAACACGAGGAACGCTATAAAGCTTTGTGCAGAAACATTGAGGAAGGCAAAGTGTTCAATCGTGAAGGTAAAAAGGCATGGATCTGCCGCAACTGTGGACATATCCACTTTGGTGAAGATGCACCGGAAGTATGCCCGGTTTGTGCTCATCCAAAAGCATATTTTGAATTGAGATCCCAGAACTATTAAAATATACTTCCCCCTAAAAAACAAAAATGACGCACATAAACTGTGCGTCATTTTTTTATGCTGTTGAATTTTACGAAAAGACGGTGGAAAGTAAATGTGGAGGTAAGGTGGTATTTATGCATGATGGCGATAAATAATAGGGTAAAACAGCAGTTTTAAACAATTGGGTAAAAACGTGTTGAATGTTTTAGAGGCTGTAAATTATTTTTTCACAAAATAATGAGAAGAAAAAGCTGGGGAGAAGATCAAAAATACGATAACTGCATTAAAACAAAACATCCAAACAAAGTAAAGCTTTATTGGGGTTTGCCAAACCGGAAAAAAGTGCATAGGATAAGAGTGTCAGGGGCGGCAGATAACCGAACCTGTTGCATAAGGAAAGCGACTAAGGAAAATTTCCTTAGTCGCTTTGTGCTTTTATAAGGTTGGGTTCCGTACGATATAGCGTTGAATGCCGCTGTCAGAAGCTCCCTTGAGGTGGGCAGAAAGGACATCTTCTGTCATTCCTTCTGCACCGATATAGGCTAACAGCTGATGATTGGCAAGTTGTTGACGGATTGCCGCACCGGCAGTTTTTATGGTGTTGTATGGATCGGCAGTTGGGTTTGGGATAGAAACAGAATCATTGGTAATTCCGTTGCCAAATACATTCAAGCTGAAATCCACTACCGTGGTTTTCGGAGCGATGGCGGTGGCATCTCCAAAGTAGATGGAGTTATTGGCACCAAGCATATTTGCGGCAGTGAACATTCCGCTCAGCTCTACTCCTTTGTTAGCAGCATATTCTGTCATCTGCTCAAGATACTGTTTTAGAAAAGCATTCTTATTATCGGCAGCGTGTTCGCCGTAGTCAATCATATCAAGAGAATATCCTGTAGGGAATTGTGTTCCCTGCAAAACAATCATTTGAAAGCCCGCGGCACAGGCATCATCCACAATTTTGCGAATATAAGCCTGCCCTTCGGTAGAAAAAGGATTGATCCACGGTTTGCCGCCCTTGTCCGGGGCATTGTCTACCCACAGGAAGTCAGAATTTTTGTAAAGGGTAGCGGCAGACTTATTAGCAGATGGATAGATGTGGTCACGGAAGGTATAGATTGAAGCGACAGGAATAAGCCCGGCTTCTTTAATTTGAGAAACAATGCTGTTAAGATCAACAGGTGAAGCGGAGGTAGCTCGTGCATCGCTTGCTACTTGATAAGCAATTGGATAATTGACAGTGCCGTCTGAAGATTTCAGGTCAAACATAATGCTGTCATATCCTTTTGCTTTGGCACTATTTAGTGCAGCAGAAAATTTTGCAGGATCGGCAACAGTTTGAATTGGCAGATAGGCAACTGCCGAGGCACTGCTGTTTGATGTTTTAGCAGGTGGTAAATTATTGGTGTCTTGAGGTTGTTCGGTTGGCTCGGCAGTTTGTACCGGGATTTTCTCTTGAGAAGAACCGATTGTTGTTGAGTTCTGTTCCAGGTTGGTTTGACGCTGCTGAATCCAGTCGCTGACAGGGGCATACAGCGCCCAGCCCAGAGCGAACAAAATACCGATGGCAGCCACAATTACTGCTACACGCAGGATAATGCTGCCTGCAGAGCGGCGGTATATTCTTTTGTGACGTTTGATTTTATAAGGTTTTCCCATAGGATACATCCTCTCTGAGCGATTCTAAAGTTAAGCAGGAAGCTGATTCCCAAGCAGTCCAAACAAAGCAAGGGAAACAATTCCAAGATAAATAAAGGTGATTGGAAGACCGCGAAACACCTTTGGAGTATGGATCAGGGCAATTTTCTGACGAATGGACCAGAGGATGAACATGGCGGCTGTAAAGCCTACTCCGGAGCCAAGGCAGTAGCCAAAAAACGAAGAAAACTGCATACCACTGCTCATGCGGGAAGCAATGAGCAATGGAGCAAGGGTGACACAGTTTACCCCATAGAATGAAAGAAATTTCTGAATTTCTTCGAAAACCTTTGGAAGGAAGTGACGCATGGCAAAGTAGCACATAATAAAAACGGCTGCATTGATAAGAAGAAAGCTTAAGGTCAACAACGGTTCAAATGCAGAATGAGAGAGAAATAAGTTGTTGACAAGATAAGCGGGGATAGAAGAAACACAGATGATGACTGTTAAAACAGAACCGATAGTAAAAATCTGTGAAGGAGATAATTTTTCATAAATATTAGGGATTCCGATTGCCCTGGTAAACAAAAGGTTTTCCAGGATCAGGGCAACTAAAAAGGAAACCAGAACCTTTGTAAGGAATATCATTTCTGTGTTTCACCTCTTTCTTCAGTGACTTGTGTTTCTTCATCCAATGCAGCGGAAGCGTTCAAGGTGAAGAACAAAATGATGCGGTGGATTAAGCGGAACAGTGCCGTTAAAAATCCAAGTAAAATAAATCCACCCATTGCCATTTGGGCAACGGGAAAATGAGGAGTGTTTTTTAAAACAGGAATTCCCCATAAAGAACCGGCAGCCATCAATTCACGAATCATTCCGCATAAAAAAGCAACCAGCGAAGCACCAAGCCACTGTCTGACAGCAAATACCAGAGCGGCAACAGGTTTCTTTTGCTGTACTTTTTCTACGGAAAACATAAGCAAAGAGTTAACACAAATAAGAGAAAAATAAATGCCCAATGTATCAAAGATTAAAGGGGAAATGTTCTGTACCAAAAATTTAGCGGGAATAAGCAGCAGACAGGAAAGAATCGGATAAACAACGGCTTGCAGCCAGTGCGGAATTTTATCTTTGATGATTGAAGAAACCACGACCGATGGAACAAAACAAATCAACATAGCAAGCGATACTGCGGTGGTTCCCATTAAACCGTAAGAAGGGATGACAATTAAAGGCAACGCAAGCCCCATTGTTAAAATCGGATTGTTTAACAGAATTCCTTCGGTTTTGCGAAGAAATCGATTATATTTGCGGACATAGGTTAGATTCATGATTTTTGCCCTCCTTGCACTGTGGTATCCTCCTGCACAGAGGTATGACGAGCCTGCAGCTGAGGCATCAGCCATTCACAAAAACAATCAAATGCAGGAGCAAGAGCATTCATCAATAAAATTGCAAATACCGCACTTAACTCCAGTGGGCTGAAATAACGGAACAACATGGTTGCGGCTCCGGCACAAAGACCATACAAGATACGGGAAATGTGGTATTTCGGTGTTGTGACAGGGTCATTGAGAAGGTAAACTGACACAAAGAACAGCGAGCCGGCAAACAATTCATTAGAGATAGACTCCAATGGGCTGACCCCAAATGGATGATGGAAAGCTGCAATCAGAGATACCGAAAGAATGTAGCTGAGAGGCAAATACCACTTAACAGCATGTCTTGCAATCAGATATATCAGGCAGGCAAAGATAATTAATGTATAGGTGGAGCCGATTGGCCCCGGAAAATTTCCGAGCAGCAGTTCGGTGATTCCCAGACGAGGGATACCGCCCAGTTTTAAGGTGGCAGTCGGACCCTGAAGAAGGGATACAGATTCATTTATCTGCATAGGCAGGTGCTGAAGTGTTGGCGTATACAGAAAAAGTTTTGAGTCCCAACAGATTGTAGCGAATGCAACACCGGCGGCAGCAGGATTAAAGATATTGTGACCTGTACCACCAAAAGGTGCTTTTGCAACTAAGATAGCAAAAAGCGAAGCGGCAAAGACAATATGAAAATCAATAGTAGGAGGCATAAGCATTGAGATGATAATACCTGTTACAATGGGGCTGAAATCTCGAAGGTTGATACGGCGATAGGTTAAATAACCGCACAGCCAATCGAAAACCAAGCAGCTTAAAACAGCAATGCCGCCTACGGCAAAAACACGAAATCCATAGTAAAAATATGACATAAAGTACAAGGGAACCAGAGCGATGATGACATCACTCATTAAAGTTCGGCTTGATTCGGGATGTCGAATGTAAGGTGCATGATGAAGTGAAGAGTTCAAAGGCACAAATCTCCTTTCAAAAAGAGCAAGCTATTTTTGCTCCGATACGAAGCGTTGCTTTCCCAGCATGATGTGATAAGAAAGGTCTAAACGGGATGGGCAGATATAACTGCAACTTGAGCAGCCGATACAGTTGGATAATCCAAGTGAAACAGCTTTTTGAGGGTGGTGTGTAGTAACACAACGATATAATTTGCGAGGGTTTAGCCCTTGCGGACACGCTTCGATGCAGCGCCCACAGCCAACACAGCTATAAAGCTGTTCCTGACGATCCACATGGAAAGCAAGGATGGAACGGGTAGCAGGCTGAACAGAGGTGTGGTCCTGATCTTGAATCAAAATACCCTGCATAGCGCTGCCTTCAATGATATAAGAAGGGGTGCGTGTCAGTCCGCATCGTTCCAGCACTTGGGAAACAGGAGTTCCGATGGTGACTTCTAGGTTGCAAGGGTTGGATACACAGTTGCCGGCGATGGTGACAAAAGAGGTGGTCTGCACTTTACCCTCTGTCACAGCACGATACAGGTGCAATAATGCAGCTGTGCCGATGATAAGAGTGTCTTTTCCGTAATTTCGGAAAGCACGACTCTCCATTGGATAACGTCCTTCCATTCGTCGAACTTCTACCGATTCGATTGAGGTCGGAATTTTTGTATCCAGTGCAGACATATTTTTATATACGGCGATGAAGCATTTGTCTGCCTGGAAAGCATCTGCCAGCCACTTTAAGGCTTGTACCACCTGGCTGCGGCAGTGCAGCAAGGGGTTAATCTGGCTGGACACAAAAGGTTCATCGTCAATAGCATCGGCACACAGTACCGAGATTTTTTGTGCTGGGGTTTGCTCCAGCTTATCTGCTAACGCTTTACCGTCACGTTCATCAATGATGGAGGCAAGGCGAGCAATTTCAATTAGCTGTGCTTTGGTAAGCTGTTTTGAAAGATTAAAGCCATGAGAAAAAGTCTGGCTTTGCAGGGTAGCGGAGCTGTAAAACGGCAAAAACGGCTTGGAAAGAGCAGGCTCTTTTTCTTGTTCCAGAAGGATACCGTTTGAAGAACCGGTTACCAGCCAGTTAAAAACAGACATCAGGGAAAAACTCCTTTCGGATTGGGAAACGGTCTTGCAGAATGCCTTCGAAACTGCAAGAGCTCCCACTAAAAATGCGATATGGGAAGGGATGGTTTATAGTGAAATTCAGGCAGTCGGGGGAACATACAGTAGAGATTGTACTGACGCCACACGAGGTGTCGGCCCTGAGGTTAAATCCTCAAGAGATGGATTGCGACAGTCCGACCACAAGAAAAACACTTGCAGGTTTGCTGCAAAAGGCGGCAAAGGAAACGGGCTTCCTTTTGGATACAGAGGAATTTTTGATTGAGGTTTCCAGCGAACAGGAAAATACAGTGCTGACGCTCAGCGGAATCTGTCCCTATTCCGATTCGATGATTTTAAAACCACAGACACAAGGGCAGCCGCCACAGACAGTGCAGGTTTATCGGTTTGCAGGCAGCGAGGAAGCCATTCGAGGTTGCCTGCGTTTATATGAAACCTTTTTTGAAAGCTTGGGTGAAAACAGCTTATATTACACACAGGAGGGGAACTTTTGCCTGATTCTCTCCCTGCCCAAAAAAGAGGCAGCAAGAGCAAAAGGAATTTTATTGGAATATGCAGAAAAGGCTCAGCATGATACACTGGCAGCAGGGGCTTTGGAAGAACACGCCAAATGTTTTCTAAGAAAGAATGCAGTTCAGACGCTCAGCCAATATTTTTCCTGACAGCTTTCACTATTCCTGCAAAAGCAGTGTTTTTAAAGCAGCGGCATAATCCGGTTTAGAGAAAAGGTAAGAACCCGCAACCAAAACATTGGCACCAGCCTGAATGCAGGTTTTTGCAGTTTCCGCATTGACGCCGCCATCTACCTGAAGGTCGATTTCACGACCGCTTTGGGTAATCCACTCACGGATTTGAGAAACTTTTGGCATCATATCGGTCATGAATTTCTGACCGCCAAATCCGGGCTCAACAGTCATAACAAGCACCATATCTACCTTGTCGAGGTATGGCTTTACCGCTTCGGCAGGAGTTTTCGGTTTTACGGAGATGCCGACTTTAACGCCTTTTGCACGGATTGCATCGATGACAGCATTGGCATCATCATCACATTCCAGATGAAAGGTAATCATATCAGCGCCTGCTTTTACAAAGTCTTCAATGTAACGCAGCGGTTGACTTATCATCAGATGCACATCAAAGATACCATCAAAATCTTTTCGGATACCTTTCATGACAGGAGCACCAAAAGAGATATTCGGTACAAAGTGACCGTCCATTACATCAATGTGCAGCCATGTAGCCCCTGCTTCCTGCATTTTTTTTGCCTCAGCACCTAAATTCGAAAAATCGGCAGAAAGAATAGAGGGGGAAACTTTTATCATAAAGGAACACGACCTTTCTAAGTAATACTGTTTAGAACAGATTGATTCCATTTTATTTTAAACCAACTGTCGGGAAAGGTCAATCTTTTAAGGCTTTTCAAGAGGGGGAATCGGTCGAATTTTAGAAATGTTCATAATATAAAAACCATTGTAAAGGAGTAGTGATTTGTGGTAGGATAAAAATGCAGATGCTGCAAAAAGCAGTAAGAAGGGATTTATTTTACAAAACCGGGGAAAAAGAAAGGGAGGTTCATATGATTGACCGTGTGAAAAATGCAGCTTTAGGAGAAGAGATTTCCCGTTTAGGATATGGGGGAATGCGTTTTCCCAAAAATGGAGATCAGGTAGATGTTCCGGCGGCAGTGGAATTGCTGAGAAAAGCATATGAAATGGGTGTTAATTATTTTGACACCGCAGTCGTTTATCATAAAGGTGAATCAGAGAAAATTTTCGGCGAGGCTCTTTCGATTTATGACAGAAGCAGCTATTATATTGCCGATAAAATGAGCATCTGGGTGTGCAAGACACAAGAAGAAATGAAGGAGCTGTTTTATCAACAGCTTAAAACGTTAAAAACCGATTATATTGATTTTTATTTGGTACATAGCTTAAACCGAAATCATTATAAAAAAGTGAAGGATTTTGAGTGTGTTGAATTTTTGCAGGAGATGAAGCGTCAGGGCAAGATTAAACATTTGGGATTCTCTTTCCACGATACTTATCCTGTGTTTACTCAGATTTTAGATGATTACGACTGGGATTTTGTACAGATTCAGCTGAATTATTTGGATTGGCAGAATCAGGGAGCAGAACAGCTGTACAGAGAGCTTGAAAAAAGAAATCTGCCTTGTATGGTTATGGAACCAGTTCGAGGCGGCTATCTTGCAAACTTAGATCAGGAACGTGCAAAACCATTTTTAGAGATGGAGCCAAACCGTTCTGTTGCAAGCTGGGCAATTCGATGGGTAGCTTCTCTTCCGCAGGTTGCTGTTGTGTTGAGTGGTATGAGTGATATGGCTCAGTTGGAGGATAATGTATCTTTGCTCACCGACTTTGAACCGATGAACGAGAAGGAACTTGCAGCAGTTGCTCAGGTGGTAGAATCTATTCGTAAAGTTAATGATGTTCCATGTACCGGCTGTCGTTACTGTATGGATTGCCCGATGGGTGTTGATATTCCTGAAATTTTTGCAATTTATTCCCGTTTGAAGATTTTTGAAAAAGATGCAGATTTTGTTGAAGATTATCAGGAAGTTATGGACCATGAAAACGGTGCGGAACATTGTATTGGTTGCCAGGCTTGCATGAACCATTGCCCACAGATGATTGAAATTCCGGATAAATTGGCAATGATTCACAGATTATATCTGGACAAAAAAGCAGAGATGCGAGAAGCTGAAAACAAAAACTAATGAACAAAGCTCGCTGCCCTAAAAAGGGCAGCGAGCTTTTACGTTCTATTATAAGTTTTTACTTTTCCTGATTTTCATACTCTTTAATTAGTTCGAAAACGTGTCCGAGATTTCCTTTTCCTGCAAAAACAGAGCGATCAAAGAAGTTTTGATTTCGGTCCATCCAAAGAAGTTTGTTTTCCTCTCCATGAACTTCAACCGGATGTTGTAAAAATCCGAAATAAACTTCTAAACGAATATCGTCAAGGTAATAAACAAAGTCCATTAGATGATGAAGTTTGATGTCATCTTTAGTAATAGAGGTTTCTTCTTCCAATTCTCGATAAGCGGCACAAAGACCGCCTTCACCGGGTTTTATTTTTCCGCCTACTAAGTTTAATAAGCCTTGATAGGGATCTTTTCTTCGTTTGCACATTAAAACCCTACTGTGGTCAGAATCAAAAACAGCGATGATATTAACCTCTCGTTTCACAGAAGTCCCCCTCCTTTTACAATTTTTGATGGGTCAAATATATCACGGATACAGGTGAAAGTCAATTTTGACAAAAGGACAAATTTTATAAAAAAACAGCTTCAAGCCGATTGGCTCAAAGCTGTTCTTGGGAAAAAGGGAAAATGGTACATATTATATTGAAAGGGAATTATACCTACTCGATAGCAATATAGTGGTTTTGTTCCAATTTTGCCGGTTCTTTCTTTGGAACCGTCAGTTTCAGAATGCCATCCTCAAATTTTGCTTGGACATCGTTTTGACTGAGTTGGTTACCCACATAGAAGGTACGGTTCATACTTCCTACATAGCGTTCACGACGAATATACTGTCCGTCTTTCTTTTCTTCATTTTTATCCAAACCTTTTGTGGCATTGATACTTAAATAGCCATTCTCCAACTGAACCGATATTTCATCTTTTTTAAATCCAGGCAGGTCAATGTCCATTTCATAGTTGTTTTCTGTTTCGCGAACATCGGTGCGCATCATGTTTTTGTTGTGTTTACCGTACAGTGGTCTGCTCATACGCTCAAATTCTTTGTCAAAGTCGAAGTTCATCATTTCATCAAACAGGTTTTCACTAAAAATACTAGGTAGTAACATAAATCATTCCTCCATCTAAATCCATTATTATTGTTCATTGGAACATCGGGACTGGATCTCTGAGAGGGGTTTCAGTTATCCTCTGGAGGTCTTATTCTTTTGTTCTGAACTCAGTATAACGCTTAATATTAGCACTGTCAATAGTAGAGTGCTAATATTAATATAGGATTTACATTGATAATATTTTATGCAATAAGTTCACAAATAAATGTCGTTTTCTGTGCCATTCTCATAAAATATTATAACAGGTTAAAGAAAAGGGGAAAAAGAGGGAAAAATGATATTTTTTTAGTAAAAAAGAATAAAAACACATTATTTGACATTTAGTTTTCTGTATGATATACTTAAATCCGGAAAAGAGCGTTTGCGGATCATATGGTAGATCTGCAAACGCTCTTTTTACTTTTTAAATACGGGAATCAATGATTTTGGGAGGAAGAAATATGAAAAACAAAACCACAGGACAAGTGTGGGAGCAGAGATTGCTTCCATTTTTGATGGAAACGCTGGGTGGATTTTTGGTAGCGGTAGCAATTGACGGGTTTGCCGTGAATGCGGCTTTTCCGATGACAGGCTTTTCGGGTATCGCTCTGATTTTTAATCGTCTGCTTGGAATGCCGATTGGTATCACCATTGTTCTGTTAAATGTTCCGCTGGCGTTTTTATGTTATAAAATGTTGGGCAAAGGATTTTTTCTTCGTTCAATTCGGTGCATGATTATTTCTTCATTTTTCATAGACTATCTTTGCCCGATGTTGCCTTCTTATCATGGCAGCCGTTTGTTGGCAGCTTTGTGTACCGGTGTCATTTCCGGTGTAGGATATGCTTTGATTTATATGCAAAATTCATCTACCGGTGGAGCGGACTTTGTGGTAATGGCACTCAAGGTGGTTCGCCCTCACCTATCACTTGGGAAAATCGCCTTCCTAACAGACTTTGTCATTGTTATGACCGGTGGTATCCTTTTTAAGGATGTGGACGGCGTAATTTACGGAATGATTGTCAACTTTATCTTTGCAGCAGTGATTGATAAAGTAATGTACGGAGCTAATTCCGGAAAGCTGGCATTGATTGTTACAGAACACGGTGAGTTAATTTCCAAAACGATTGATGATGTTTGCAAGAGAGGTTGCACTTTGCTCAAGGCAGCGGGTGGATATCGTGGAGATGAAAAGCAGGTTGTGATGTGTGCTTGCTCGGATAAACAAATGTATGGGGTACAGCAGGCAGTGAAAGCAGCTGATCCTTCTTCTTTTATGGTAGTCCTGGAATCCAATGAGGTACATGGAGAAGGATTCCGAAATATACATATCGGTGATTAAAAACGGAAAATATTCATATAAGATAGTACAAAGACAGATATGATTGAAAAAATATGATAATTTTTAAACAAATTTCATCCTTAAAAAATGCAGAACCAAACAATAACAAAAATTTTGTAAATTTTGGCTTATAAAACTGTTTCAAAAAAAGGAAATTTGTGGTATATTGTACTTAAAAAGGTGATACATAATGTCTGTAATTTTCATGGAAAAAATAACTTACGAAAAAAAGTTGTGATTTCTAGTTATTTTGCTTAAAAATTATCGAAGGATAAAAAGCAATGGTTCTATATTTGGTTCAAACTTATAGAATTGTTTAAAAAAACTATACCTTTTATATAGTTTGAGCTTGTGTTTTTGGGAAAACATTTTTGCATGAAAACTTGCAAACAAAATGTATTGGTGATACATTAAAACACGCAAAGATTTTTAAACAAAGAAAATCAGGATATACACGCAAAATGCGTTTATCAAATAGGATCGGTTTCACACGCAGGGGGAATAAAGGTATGGACGTGAGAAGCAGGTTCTATAAATTATAATTCAGCGATGGAAATCGGGAGGAAACAACGATGAGAGAGATTAGTGCGAAGGAGATTACCGCACAGGTAAAACGTCTTTGCATGGAAGCAAACTCCTATCTCCCTGAGGATATCAAGGAGAAAATCAGCAAAAGCGAAGAAAGCGAACCATGGGCTTTAGCAAAAAACATTTTAGGCATCATTCGTGAAAACTATATGATTGCCGAAGAAAGTTATGTTCCGGTTTGCCAGGATACCGGAGTTGCCTGCGTTTTTGTAGAGATTGGACAGGAAGTTCATGTAGACGGTAATCTGGAAGACGCTATCAATGAAGGTGTTAGACAGGGATATACAGAGGGCTGTCTGCGTAAATCTGTGGTAAGAGATCCTTTGGATCGTGTAAACACCACCGATAACACACCGGCAATGATTTATTATGATATCGTTCCCGGTGACGGCTTTAAACTGACCGTTGCACCAAAAGGCTTTGGCAGCGAAAACATGAGTCAGATCAAAATGCTCAAACCTTCTGATGGTTTGGAAGGTGTGAAGGCGTTCATTCTTAAAGCGGTAGAAGATGCAGGACCAAACCCATGTCCGCCAATCGTGGTGGGTGTTGGTATTGGCGGTACTTTTGATAAAGCGGCACTGCTTGCTAAAAAGGCGCTGATGAGAAACACCAACGTACGCAATGCTGACCCGTTTTATGCACAGCTGGAGGATGAAATGCTGGAAAAGATCAACGCTCTGGGCATCGGTCCTCAGGGTGTTGGCGGTCACAGTACTGCACTGGCAGTCAATATTGAAAAGATGCCGACTCACATCGCCGGTCTTCCAATTGCGGTAAACATTAACTGCCATGTAACACGTCATAAATCTGTAGAGTTATAAGAGGAGAAAGTTATGGAAAAGAAAGTAACAACTCCACTTACCTTAGAGCAGGTAAAAGACTTAAAATGTGGAGACAGCGTATTGATTTCGGGTGTTATTTACACTGCAAGAGATGCAGCACACAAGCGTCTGTGCGATTTGGTAGCACAGGGCAAAGAACTGCCTTTTGACCCAACGGATTCCATCATTTACTATGTAGGTCCGGCTCCGGCAAAAGGAGATCAGGTTATCGGCTCTGCCGGTCCTACAACCAGCTACCGTATGGATGCTTATTCCCCAACAATGATTGCTCTGGGACAAAGAGGAATGATTGGTAAAGGAAAAAGAAGCCCTGAAGTAATTGCAGCAATGAAAGAGCATGGCGCAGTTTACTTTGGCGCAATCGGAGGAGCAGGTGCACTGCTTTCTCGCTGCATTAAAAAAGCCGAGGTAATCGCATATGAAGATTTGGGCGCAGAAGCACTCAGACGTCTGGAGGTAGAAAATCTTCCAGCATTCGTTATCATCGACTGCGAAGGAAACAACTTGTATGAAACCGGAAGAAAAGAATATCTGGAGTCCCTTCGTTAATCTGAGATAGATTCGGAAAATTTTTTACGAGAGGTGCAAGAAAATGGAAAAGAAGAAACTGATCCTCGGCGTTATTGGTGCAGATTGCCACGCAGTAGGCAACACCATCCTTAACCGTGCATTTCTGGATGCCGGATTTGATGTAACAAATCTGGGAGTACTGGTACCGCAGGATGACTTTATCAAAGCAGCAGTAGAGGTTGGCGCAGACGCAATCGTTGTTTCCTCTTTGTATGGTCAGGGTGAAATTGACTGTACCGGTATGAGAGAAAAATGCGATGAGGCAGGCTTAAAAAACATTCTTCTGTATGCTGGCGGAAACCTGGTTGTAGGTAAGGTTCCGGTAGAAGAAATTGTAAGACGTTATAAAGCACTGGGATTTGACAGAGCGTTTGGCCCTGGAACCGATCCTCAGGTGACTATCAAATGTCTTAAAGAGGATTTAGGTGTAGAATAGGCTTCAAAGCAAATAGATAACTCAAAGAAGGTGAAGGCAATGAAGCCTGTTTTACTGATAGATTTTGGAAGTACCTATACAAAAATTACCGCCGTTGATGTGGATGAGGAAAAGATATTGGGGACAGCACAGAGCTATACCACAATCGAAACAGACATCATTAACGGTTTAAACAACGCACTGGCAATTTTGAAGGAAAAGATTGGGGATGTCCAGTTTGCTGAGCAGTATGCTTGCTCTAGTGCAGCCGGCGGATTACGCATGGTAGCAATCGGTCTTGTACCTGAGCTGACAGCAAAAGCGGCAAGACAAGCATCATTGGGCGCAGGGGCAAAGGTAATAAAAACTTACTCTTATGAGCTGACCGAAAAAGACCTTCAGGAAATTGACCGGATTAACCCCGATATTTGCTTGCTGACCGGCGGAACAGATGGAGGCAATAAAGAAAATATCGTTTTCAATGCACAGATGTTGGCTCGTTCCCAGAAAAATTTCCCGATTATTATTGCAGGTAATCGAAACTGTGCGGATAAGTGCGAGGAAATTTTAAAGGATAAACAGACCTATATTTGTGAAAACGTAATGCCAAAACTGGATATTCCGAATGTAGAACCGGTACAGCAAAAAATACGCAGTATCTTTTTGGAACAGATTGTTAAGGCAAAAGGTCTAAGCAATGCACAGCAGCTGATTCAGGGCATTTTGATGCCAACCCCTTCCGCTATGCTGACTGCAATGAAGCTGCTGGCAAAAGGTACCAAAACAGAAGAAGGCATCGGCGATTTAGTCGGTGTAGACCTGGGTGGTGCCACCACCGATATCTATTCCATGTCCTTTGGTCTGCCAACCACAGGTATGACAGCACTGAAAGGTCTGCGCGAGGAATATGCAAAGCGCACTGTTGAGGGTGATATCGGTATGCGTTACAGCATCCACGGTATTGTAGATGCTACTGATATGATGAGAGTGTCGGAACTGTCCGGCTTAAGCGAGGAACGCTGCCAGGAGCTGGTGGACTATCTGGGAACACATACCGATGTTGTTCCCGGTGATGATGACGACGAGCTGGAAGCAATTGATTTTGCACTTGCTTCTCTTGCAATCGAAACCGCTGTTACCCGCCATGCAGGTTGCTTGGAGCAGTTCTATTCCCCAATGGGCATCAACTATATTCAAACAGGAAAAGATTTAACCGCAGTAAAGACGGTAATCGTTACCGGTGGCGCATTGATTCACACCAAAAGAACCACAGGAATCGCTTCTCATGCGCTTTTTAAACCGGAAGATCCGTTCTCTTTGAAACCAAAGGACGCTCAGGTGCTGGTAGACAGGAAGTACATTCTTGCTGCAATGGGACTTCTCAGCACAGAATATCCTGATGTCGCATTGAGAATCATGAAAAAGGAGTTAGTGAAAGATGGAACTCATTGAGATTAAAAATAAAAAATGGTCCGATGACGAATTTTATAAGGTTCGTAAAGAAATCCTTGCTACATGGGAAACCGGTAAGGAAGTAGATCTGGACGAAGGTATCGCTTACCAGAAATCTCTCCCGGCTCACAAAGTTTTCTCCAATAAATTGAATAAAGCAAAGAAAGACGGCGTTACTCTGGTACAGCCAAGAGCCGGCGTTGGTCTGATTGAAAACCATATTGAACTGCTCAAACATCTTCAGGACGAAGGTGGCGCAGATTTGCTGCCAAGTACCATCGACTCCTATACCCGTCAGAATCAGTATGAAAACTGTGCAGAGGGTATCAGACGTGAAAAAGAAGGTATGGCAAATGGAAACTTCCATCCATTCCTCAACGGCTTTCCGGCAGTAAACCATGGTGTACATGGTTGCCGCCAGGTTGTTGAAGCACTGGACACCCCACTTCAGGTAAGACATGGCACACCGGATGCAAGACTGCTTACCGAAATTACCTATGCAGGCGGATTCACCTCCTATGAGGGCGGCGGTATCTCCTACAACATTCCATATGCTAAAAATATTCCGATTGAACAGACCATGAAAGACTGGCAGTATGTTGACCGTCTGACCGGTATTTATGAAGAAGCAGGTGTTGCAATCAACCGTGAGCCATATGGTCCTCTGACCGGCACTTTGGTTCCACCATGTATCTCTCACTCTGTTGCAATCATCGAAGCTTTGGCTGCAGCTGAGCAGGGTGTTAAAAACATCACTGTTGGCTACGGTCAGCTGGGTAATCAGATTCAGGACGTTGCAGCTATCAGAACTTTGGAAGAGCTGACCGAAGAATATCTGCACAAATTTGGTTATAACGATGTAAACGTTACCACTGTATTCCATCAGTGGATGGGTGGATTCCCTGCTGATGAAGCACAGGCATTCGGCGTTATTTCTTGGGGTGCTGCTTGTGCTGCACTTTCTAAAGCAACCAAAGTTATCGTAAAAACTCCGCACGAGGCTGCCGGCGTTCCAACTAAAGAAGCGAATGCACAGGGTCTGCGCTGCACAAAACAGCTGACAAATATGCTGGTTGACCAGGTTGTTTTGGGAAGCCGTGTAGAGCATGAAAAAGAAATCATCAAAGCAGAAACAAGATGTATTATTGATAAATGTATTGCTCTGGGTCATGGCGACATCATCCTTGGTGCAATCGCAGGTATCAATGCAGGTGTTATTGATATCCCATTCGGCCCTGCAAAATGTAATGCAGGCATCATGCTGCCAACTCGTGACAACGACGGTGCAGTTCGTATTCTTGAAATGGGCAACCTGCCATTCACCGATGACCTGAAGAAATTCCACAAAGAAAAACTGGAAGAGCGTGCAAAGGCAGAAAACCGTGAGGTTTCTTTCCAGATGGTTATTGACGACGTTTATGCAATCAGTAAAGGTCGTCTGGTAGGCAGACCAAAATATTAAGATTTAGCGATGTATAAATTTTAACTTTATTCAGTAAACGGAAACCCCGTTTCAGAAATATCCCAAATAGCCAATCGTTTTACTGTGATTGAGAATCTAATACCTGAAAGGGAAAAACTTTTGGGTGAAATAAGAAGGGAGATTTTTAAAATGAAAATCGTAAACGTAGTATGCGCACCAGGCCGTACAGGTTTCTTCTTTGACGACCAGAAAGCAATTAAATGTGGAGCAGTGTCCGATGGAGCTGCTTATGTTGGTCAAACAATGACACCGGGATTTAAATCTATCAGACAGGCAGGCGAGTCCATCTCCGTTATGCTGGTTCTGGAGGACGGACAGGTTGCATGGGGCGACTGTGCAGCAGTTCAATACTCCGGAGCAGGCGGTCGTGATCCACTGTTCCTGGCAGAAGATTTTATCCCTGTAATCGATAAATACATCAAACCTGCATTGGTAGGCAAAGAAGCAGATAACTTTAGAGAGCTGACCAAAATGATGGAAGCAATCGAAGTTGATGGCAAACGTCTGCACACTGCAATCCGTTACGGTGTTTCCCAGGCAATTCTTGATGCAGTAGCAAAAGCAACAAAACGTCTGATGAGTGAAGTTGTTGCTGATGAGTACGGCACCACCGTTTCCGAGGAACCAATTCCGATCTTCACACAGTCCGGCGATAACAGATATGAAAACGCAGACAAGATGATTCTTAAAGGTGCTGCTATTCTGCCACACGCTCTGATTAACAACGTAGAAACCAAACTTGGCAAAGACGGTTCAAAACTTAAAGAGTATGTTTGCTGGCTGCGTGATCGTATCCTGCACCTGCGCAGTGATGAGTCCTATGCTCCAATCTTCCATATTGACGTATACGGAACGATTGGACAGGCATTTGGTGATGACAACTACACAGCAATGGCAGACTATCTGGCAGAGCTGGAAGAAGCTGCTAAACCATTCCATCTGAGAATCGAAGGACCTATGGATGCAGGCGAAAGAGAAAAACAGATGCTTTGCATGAAAGGTCTGAGAGAAGAGCTGGACCGTCGTGGCATCAATGTTGAGCTGGTAGCTGACGAGTGGTGCAACACCTTGGAAGATGTTATTTACTTCTGTGATAACAAGGCTGGTCACATGGCTCAGATTAAAACACCTGACCTTGGTGGTATTAACAATACTATCGAAGCTGTTCTCTACTGTAAAGAACATGGCTTCGGTGCATATCAGGGTGGTACCTGCAACGAAACAGACAGATCCTGTCAGGTTTGCGTTGATTGCGCTATGGCAACAAAACCAGACCAGATCCTTGCAAAACCGGGTATGGGCGTTGACGAAGGCTTCATGATTGTTTACAACGAAATGAACCGTGTCCTCGCTTTGAGAAACGCTAAAAAATGCTAATCATTTGATTAGTCAGATAAGCTGAAATTCGATAGGGATTCTGCAACAGAATCCCTATCGGTGTATTTAAACGTTAAAGGACAGAGGGGTGCTTTTTATGTCATATCTTAGCCATTTGTACAGCATTTATTTTGCACCACGAGGCAACGTGCGTATGGCGGAGCTTGGTATGCAGATTGCGCAGCAGTATCTGCGTCCAACAGATAAGCTCATCGGGGTGATTGGAGATGCAGGCTCTGGAAAAAGTATGCTGGTTAAGGGAATGTTCCCGGGCTTAGAGCTGACAAATGATGACGAGGGTGTCAATGTGCGCCCACTGCCGATTTTGGAAATGCTTGATGATCCGTTGGGTATGGGAACAATAAGCAAAAAAGGATTATCTTTGTTTGCAACTCCGCATACTTATCATTTAGACATTCGTTTTGAGCAGGGATTTACCCAGCCTCATGAGCTTGCAAGAGCAATTATAGCAGCACTGAATAAAGGGAAACGTGTAGTTGTCGAGCATTTTGACTTAATTTATCCATTCCTGAAAAGGGAAGGCAGTGATCTGCCGGTCAATGCAGACTTGATGGTTGGTGTGGGTGAAGAGGTCATTATTACCCGACCAGACTTATTCGGACCAATTCCTCAGGATATTGCCAACATCGTTTATAAATCGATTCGATATAGAAAGATGGTTCATTCTGCGGAAGATATTACAGGTTATTTTCTTTCACACGGTCATCCGGAGGACTATGAGCACGCAGAGGTTAAGCACGGCTTTGTGCTTTGCTTTAAGGAAAAGCCGATTGTATCGCTGGATTTGATAGAGCGAAAGGTAAAGGCAGTTATCGAGGAAGATGTACCGATTTGTTTCCATGATGAGGAACACATCAGTATCGGAGATGTTATTTACGGTTGTACAGCACCTCGAAATCATGTCAGAAGTGCCGGGGAGATTGAAGGTTTTACTTTGATTAAAGATATTCCGTACGATCCAATCAGAAAGTGCTACCTGATTGTTGGTTTGGTTGGACAGAAGGAAGCACCGAAGATCGGCTCGGATATTGATAAGATTGAACGTATCTACTAAACTTTATAATTGCAACGACAAAGACTGCCAGAGCTGCTGTGCGGTCTTTGTTTGTTGGTTTTGTTGAGTGAAAAAGGAAGGGGAGGTTTTATGCAAAAAGGTTGTATCCAACTTTATTATGGGGATGGAAAAGGCAAAACTACCGCCGCAGTAGGACAGATTGTTCGTTGTGTAGGACATGGATTTAAGGTGCTGATATATCAGTTTTTAAAAGAACCAAACAGTGGTGAAGTTGAAATTTTAAAATCTTTGCCGGGTGTGGAATATATTGAGAATGAAGGAAAAATTCCGTTCTTGTTTAATTTAACACCGGAGCAGCAGGAATTTTATAAAGAACAATTTCAGAAGAAATTTGATGTGGTACGCGAAAAATTTTTTAGCGGAGAGTACGATCTTGTCGTTTTAGACGAAGTAATCGACGCTTATAATCTGGACACCATCCCAAAAGAGCAGCTGATTGAAATGATGGAGAAAAAGCCGGAAAGCACCGAGCTTGTTATTACCGGACACCAGTATGGAATGGATATCAGTGAACTGACAAAACGTGCAGATTATGTGACCAAATTTGTAAAAGAAAAACACCCCTTCGATTTAGGTATGCCGTGCCGCCAAGGAATTGAAGAGTAAGAATAAAATTTTTTGAGCGTTTAATAACTGTATTTTCTTGCGTTTGGGAAAGCAGACATATTTTTTGCTTTTCATAAAATACCAAGAGAGGAGATTGCAAAAATGAACATTAAAGCAAGTGCCGTTGCAGGTACATTGGAATCCAGCGATGTTTATGTTAAGGTAGAGCCATGTGATAAGCTGGAAATTGAGGTGGAATCGGTTGTCTACAACCAGTTTGCCGAAGAAATTGAAAAGAGCATTATGGAAGTTGTAGAGGATTTAAAGGTAGAATCCGGTAAGATTTCCGTTAATGATAAAGGCGCAATTGATTGCGTTATCAAAGCTCGTGTTGAAACAGCTATCAGAAGAGCAGGAGGGGAAAAGTAATGAGAAGATCAATGTTATTTATCCCGGGCAACACCCCAAATCTGCTGATGAATGGTGATGTTTTGGGTGCAGACAGCATTATTCTTGATTTAGAGGATGCTGTATCCCCTGCTGAAAAAGACTCTGCAAGAATCCTTGTTAGAAATGCACTGAAATCTTTAAACTATAAAGGATGCGAAATTATCATCCGAATCAACCCTGTTGATACCGAGTATTGGACAAAGGATCTGGATGAAATCATTCCGCTTAAACCAAATATGATTATGCCTCCAAAGGTAAGCTGTGCAGAGGATGTCAAGACAGTTTCTGAATATATTGCAAAGTTAGAGGAAAAATGCGGCTTTGAGAAAAACACTGTTAAGCTGATTCCTCTGATCGAAACTGCAATGGGTATTGAAAACGCTTTCCAGATTGCCGGTGCAGATAAAAGAGTGACTGCAATGTTCCTGGGCGGCGAAGACCTTACTGCTGACCTTCGCTGCAAGAGAACAAAAGAGGGTACCGAGATTTTTTATGCTCGCTCCAGAATGGTTTGTGCAGCTCGTGCCTGCGGAATTGATGTTTACGACACACCATTCACCGATGTAGACGATATCGATGGTCTGTACACCGATGCACGCTTTGCAAAGAGCCTCGGATTCTCCGGAAAAGCTTCCATCTCTCCAAGACACGTTGAGGGTATCAACGAAGTGTTCAGCCCAACACAGGCAGAAATCGATTATGCACATGAGGTTATGGAAACAATCCGCATTGCAAAAGAACAAGGTAAAGGCGTTGTTTCCCTTAGAGGTAAGATGATTGATGCTCCAATTGTGGAACGTGCAAGACAGGTTATTGAGATGGAACGTGCAATGTTTGGAGGTGTGGAAGACGATGAGTAAGTTAGTAGCATCTATTAAAGAAGCAATTGAACAGTGCGGTCTTAAAGACGGCATGACCATCTCTTTTCATCATCACATGAGAAACGGCGACTATGTGCTGAATATGGTGATGGAAACAATCGCTGAGATGGGATTTAAAAATCTGACAGTAAATGCAAGCTCAATCTTTGATGTGCATGAGCCTATTATCGGTCATATTAAAAACGGTGTAGTTACAGGATTGGAATGTAACTATATGGGCGCTAAAGTAGGCAAGGCAATTTCTGAGGGGATTATGGATAAGCCGGTTGTATTCCGCAGCCACGGTGGACGTGCTTCCGATATGGAAAAGGGAACCTCTGTTATTGATATTGCATTTATCGCAGCACCAACAGCTGACGATATGGGAAACTGCACGGGTAAGTTCGGTAAATCCGCTTGCGGTTCTATCGGTTACGCTTTTGCAGATGCTATGAATGCAAAAAAGGTTGTTGTCATCACCGATAATCTGGTAGAATACCCACTGGTAGACTTTTCTATTCCGGAAGTTTATGTAGATTATGTCGTAGCCGTTGACCAGATCGGTAATCCGGCAGGTATTGTTTCTGGCACAACAAAGATCACCCGTGACCCTGTTGGTTTAAAGATGGCAAGCTATGCTGCAAAGGTAATCGAAGCTTCCGGTCTGCTCAAAGATGGTTTCTCTTTCCAGACAGGTGCAGGCGGTGCAACACTGGCTGCTGCAAAATACATCAAAGAAATGATGCTGGAAAAAGGAATTCAGGGCAGCTTCGGTATGGGCGGCATCACCGGATATATGGTTGATATGCTCAACGAAGGCTGCTTTAAAGCTTTGTTGGACGTTCAATGCTTTGACCTGAAAGCAGTGGAATCGATTCGCTCTAATCCAAAACATATGGAAGTTTCTGCAACACAGTACGCAGGTGTCAGCGGAAAGAGCGCAGGTGTAGACAGCCTTGATGTTGTTCTTTTGGGTGCGACACAGGTTGACCTTGACTTCAATGTTAATGTACATACCGATTCCAACGGTTATATTATGGGTGGTTCCGGCGGTCACTGTGATACCGCAGCAGGTTCTAAATTATCAATCATCATCGCTCCACTGACCCGTGCAAGACTTCCATTGGTAGTGGATAGATGTTTGTGTATCTCCACCCCCGGCAGCACAGTAGACGTTGTTGTTACCCAGAGAGGTATTGCAGTTAACACAGCAAGAGGAAAGAATGTCGAGTTAAAAGAAAAGCTTAAAGAAGCAAAACTCCCTGTTGTTGAAATTGCAGATTTAAAACGTATGGCAGAAGAAATTGCAGGCGTTCCAAAGCTGATTCACATGGGTCAGAAGGTCGTTGCAAATGTAGTTTACCGTGACGGTACACTGCTGGATGT
>JAHHTY010000018.1 GCA_020024325.1 Negativibacillus sp. | reverse complement strand
TGACCCCCAGTTGAACTGGGGGTTTTATCATGCCTGTTCGGCGCCAAGAAAATCGGCAGTATCCCAAAGATCGGATACTGCCGCCTTATTTCTCTCTTTAAAAATTCCGCCTATTCGACTTGTGTTTTTTGAGCAAGCTCTGCACGTGCAAATGCTTTTTTGCGAACCGCTAAATAGCATATTGCGTGAATACCTCCTGTTAAAATCCAGGAAATCGGATAGGAAATATATAAACAGAACAGGGTTCTTTCCCACTGGAAGATGGTGAAAATCCAAATAACACGGAACAGACAAGCGCCTGTCAGCGATACCAGCATTGGCATAATAGAATAACCTAATCCACGAATGCTTCCAACTAAAACGTCCATCAAACCGCACAAGAAATAGGTGCAGCTGATAATGCTCATACGAACAAGACCATACTGAACAACCTGAGGGTCGCTGGAATAGATAGACAAAAGTTTATCACCTAACAAATATGCTCCATTGCCCAGAACAAAGCCAACCACCAACACTACCAGCAAACATTGACCTAAAATCTTGTCCACACGTTTAAACTGTTTTGCACCCATGTTTTGGCTGGTAAAGCTCAGAGAAGTCTGATATACCGAGTTCATTGCAGTATATACAAAGCCTTCGATGTTGCTGGCAGCAGTATTTCCCGCCATAACCAGAGAGCCAAAGGAGTTAACCGAAGACTGAATCAGCACATTGGAGATTGTAAAAATCATACCCTGCAAGCCCGCCGGCAAGCCGATTTTCAGCATCTCTCCCAACATCTTTCCATGTATTTTCATTTGTTTGAGATTTAAATGACACGGTCCATCCATTTGGGTTAAACAAATCAAAATTAAAATAGCGGAAATGATTTGAGAAATAATTGTTGCCAAAGCAACACCCGCAACACCCATATGAAAAACAATAACAAAAATCAGATTGAAAATTATGTTGATTACACCCGATAAAGACAAAAAATACAGCGGTCGTTTGGTGTCCCCAATGGCACGAAGAATTGCCGCACCAAAGTTATACACCATAAACGCCGGCATACCAAGGAAATAAATACGCATATATAAAGTGGATTGGTCAATAACATCTTCCGGTGTCCCTGTCCACTCCAGCATCGGACGTGCTAGGAGCAGACCTAAAAAAATAAGAAACACACCTCCGACAATCGCTGTCAGTATTGCAGTATGTACTGTTCTGCTGATACCTTCGGTATCTTTTGCACCGTAATATCTTGCAACCACCACGTTTGCACCAATCGAAACACCAATAAACAGGTTGATAACCAGGTTAATAAGCGCACTGGTAGAGCCAACAGCTGCAAGCGCCTGGCTTCCTGAAAAACGCCCCACAACAACAATATCCGCCGCATTAAACAACAGCTGCAAAATGCCCGAAAGCATTAACGGAATAGAAAAAACTAAAATCTTACTGAGCAGCGGTCCACTGCACATATCCATTTCATAGGATTTTTTCATGTCGCACACCCTTTCTTACTTTTGGTTGTATTTCTAAAATTTAAAACATATGTTTCATTATAAGTAAGCTGCCTGATAATTGCAAGCTTATCTTTTTTTGACAGCATATAAAATTCATCCTATTATAAAAAACAAATCGTTTTTATCCTCAATATTTTTATTACAAAAATTTATTTTTCCGCAAAGAAAGAGGCAGTGTCCTTTGACATCGCCTCTTTCTTTTAATTGACAATCATTATGCCATTAAAATTTTTGTGCTTTGGAATAATCTTTCTGCAATCATATCTATCTGAGATTTATCATTTGTTACGATTGTGAGGTAAACCTTAATCTTTGGTTCTGTTCCTGATGGACGGATAATCACTTTCAGATTGTTTTCCAAATCATACTCTAACACATTGGATGCCGGCAATGCAAGCTTACTTTCCCCGTTTGTGCGAAAATCTCGTCTAATGGAATGCTGATAATCCGCACAGCATAGCACATGATATGGTCCAAACATTTTTGGTGGGTTTTCTCTAAGTTTCTGCATGATGCTTGCCATCTTTTCCATGCCATCGGTTCCTTCAAAGGTATAGCCCTTTACTTTTGCAGCATAAACACCAAAGCGTTTAAAGATTTCATCCAGCGCGTCAATCAGTGTCTTACCCTGTTTTTTATAATATTCTGCCATTTCACAGATAATCATGGAGGCATTGATTGCATCTTTATCACGAACGTGAGCACCGGTTACATATCCACAGCTTTCTTCAAATCCCAGCAGGAAGCGGTCTGTTTCCCCTTTTTCTTCTAAAATGCTGATTTGTTCTCCAATATATTTAAAACCGGTCAGCACGTTAATCATTTCAATACCATAGCTCTTTGCAACTACATCTGCAAGCGGAGTGGATACAATTGATTTTACTGCAATCGGCTTTTTAGGCATTGTTCCCTGCGCCAGCTTTTGCTTTGCAATATAGTCCAGCATCAAAACGCCAATCTCGTTGCCACTTGGCAGAATATATTCTCCGTTATGCTTTACGGCAATTCCCACACGGTCTGCATCCGGGTCAGTTGCCAATACCAGATCTCCATCTATCTTACGGCACAACTCAATTCCCAGTTTCAAAGTATCTTTTTCCTCCGGGTTTGGGTAAGTACAGGTTGGGAAATTGCCGTTCGGTCTTTCCTGTTCCTTCACAACTGCCACATCTTCAATGCCCATACGATATAATATTTTCTGAACCAGTTTATTTCCCGTTCCGTTAAGAGGGGTATAAACAACCCTCAAACTGCTCTTACGGATTGGCTCTTTGCTGATGCGAAGTGCAAACACACGGTCTAAAAACTTGTCTACTAAATTATCGGAAATATATTCAATCATTCCCTTTTGCAGACCCTCGTCCAGAGAAATTTTCTTCACTCCGGTAAAGATATCGGTCTTGCTTGCCAATTCCAAAACTTTGGAAGCTGCCTGTGGATTCAGCTGGCATCCATCATCTCCATATGCTTTATATCCGTTATACTGTGCCGGATTGTGGCTTGCAGTAATAACAATACCTGCACTGCAATGCAGCTCACGGACTGCAAACGAAAGGGTTGGTGTTGGCATCAACTCACGGAACAGATATGCTTTCACTCCGTTTGCCGCAAACACTCTTGCTGTAACGCGGGCAAACTGCTCACTTTTAATGCGGCTATCGTACGCAATTGCTACTGATGGATTTTCATACTGCTGCTTTACATAGTCTGCCATCCCCTGTGTTGCCAAAGCTACGGTATAAATATTCATACGGTTGGTTCCAACACCCAGTATTCCCCGCAGACCTGCTGTTCCAAATTCCAGCATCTTCATAAAGCGTTCCTTAATTTCATGGTCGTTTCCCTCAATCTCCTTCATTTCGCCAATGAGGTCAGGGTCTTCCAACTTTTGGGACTTCCAGATTTGATAATTTTCAAGATAGTTCACTGCGGCTCATCCTTTCTGAATATCTATTGATAAGCTGTAAATCATTTCCAACAAACAAAATAATCAAAACAGCCTCTCATTTTTCCGTAAAAGTATACAAAAACAATCTATTCCACTTTTATTCTATGCTCTTTTTGCTGAAAAGTCAATAAAATCTAATCGACACAAAAATAAAATTTGTCAATTTTTTCACAGTAAACCCTTATGTTTTCCCCATTTTTGCCCCATTCCCCTTAAAAATCCTCATATCAGTCCGTGTAGGAAAAACGATTGATTTTCCCTGCATTATTGTTTATAATAAAAGAAAGAGAAAGCCTGTTTCCGATCTGTTCGGAAGAAACAAAGTGCTTTTAAATAAGGAGGAATTTTATCATGTTAGTTTCTGCAAAAGAAATGCTGGATAAAGCAAAAGCCGGTAAATATGCAGTAGGTCATTTTAACATCAACAACCTGGAGTGGACAAAAGCAATCCTGCTCACCGCTCAGGAAAACAATTCCCCTGTTATCCTCGGTGTATCTGAGGGTGCAGGCAAGTACATGGGTGGTTACACCACTATCGTCGGTATGGTAAACGGTATGCTCGAAGAGATGAACATCACCGTTCCTGTTGCTCTGCATCTGGATCACGGAAGCTATGAAGCAGCAAAAGAGTGCATCGAAAAAGGCTTCTCTTCTGTTATGTTCGACGGTTCCAAATACGGCATCGAAGAAAACATCGAAAAGACAAAAGAAATCGTTGCTCTGGCTCATGCTAAAGGAGTTTCCGTGGAAGCTGAGGTAGGCGCAATCGGCGGCGAAGAGGACGGTGTTCTGGGCGGAGGCGAAATTGCCGATCCTGAAGAATGTGCAAGAATCTGTGAGCTGGGCGTTGATATGCTGGCTGCCGGTATCGGCAACATCCACGGTGTATACCCGGAAAACTGGCCTGGTCTGCGTCTTGATGTTCTGGCTAAAATCCAGGACAAGACCGGCACAATGCCACTGGTTCTGCACGGCGGAACAGGTATTCCTGATGATATGGTAAAAGACGCTATCACAAAAGGTGTATCCAAAATCAATGTAAATACCGAGTGCCAGATCGTATTCACTGCTGCACTTCGCGAATACTTTGAAGCAGACAAAGACCAGCAGCCAAAAGGATTTGACCCAAGAAAAGTTATTAAACCTGGCTTTGAAGCAATCAAAGAAAAAGTAAAAGAAAAGATGGAGCTGTTCGGTTCTGTCAACAAAGCTTAATTAGGCTTGAGATTACATATTGTTTTGCGTATTTTTCATTATGGCAAAACAATCTGCCACTACAATAAGCACGGGGAAGGGGTCATCCTTCTCTGTGCTTATTTTTTCATAAAAATTACCCGAAACATCAATTTCCACTTTGTTTGTCTAAACCCAACTCTAGCTGTTTTAAGAACATTACCCTGCTCGAAAAACTTTTCATATGAAAAGTTTAGTAAAAGTTTCTCCTTCTAATGATTCCTTTTTTGGCATCCACTTTTTTTACAGACGACATCATCTGCTCTTCTTCAGTTGCACCCAACATCAAATCAGGTTATAATAAAGAGAGTTATTTTTTGTCAAGTATAATAGTTGAAACAATGAGTACACTACCTTCATAGACCGATTCTATGGAGGTGCAACATGAGTTTAAAAGATGATAACAAAAAAGTCCAAAAAATTTTTGGAAAATCTTCCCTCTCTGCTGTTAACAGTGACGAACAGGATACCGAGGAAACATCTGAAACCGACCAAAACGAGCAAATTATTCAAACAGGCTCTGTCACAACAAGCAAGGCCAAGCACATTATCCACTGCCTTACTATTGTTGGTCAAATCGAAGGGCACTATATTTTGCCTCCCCAAAACAAAACCACAAAATATGAACACGTTATTCCGCAGTTAGTTGCCATTGAACAAGACCCTTCCATTGAGGGATTGATGATTATTCTCAACACAGTCGGTGGCGATGTGGAAGCCGGGCTTGCTATTGCAGAACTGATTTCAGGTATGAAAAAGCCGACAGTATCGCTGGTATTGGGCGGCGGTCACTCTATCGGTGTTCCGTTAGCGTGCAGTGCCCGACAGTCGTTCATTGCACCCTCTGCTACCATGACTGTGCATCCTGTGCGGATGAACGGTCTTGTGTTGGGTGTACCTCAAACGCTTTCCTACTTTGACCGTATGCAAGAACGCATTGTACGATTTGTCACCGATAATTCTCGAATCTCCTCAGAAGATTTTCGCCGCTTAATGATGAATACCGGTGAACTGGTAACAGATGTGGGCACGGTTCTGGACGGTGAAAAAGCTGTGGAGGCCGGATTGATTGACCATCTGGGAGGATTGAGTGAAGCGATTGCCTGTCTTTATGATATGATTGAACAATCCAATACAGTACAAAAGGGGGAGGATACTGATGGTTCTGCACTCGATTGTACCGATTGATACTCTGCTCATGCAGATCTCTTTAGGCGAAAACAGCCTTGCCGTTCCCGGCAGCTCTCGGCTTTTTCCCTTGCCTTCGGGTGGCAAAGTACAGGGTAAAGTAAAAGACGGACAATTCACTGTTGAACGTCTTATCTCCACTGACCCTAGAGATTTTTTAAATGCCAAACTTTCTCCCGGAGTGTGTTTTTCTCTTCCCTATTATCATGACGTTTCAATAACCTAACCGCCAGACAAAATTTCTGCGGCCAAAAGCCGCAATACATAAACCCCATAACAGATAGGAGGAACTCTATGGCAACCAAAAAACCAGCTCCCCGCAAAAAAACAAAATCTGCCGCAGCGGCAGAGAAGGAGAGAAAAAAACGAGAACAAGATTCTCGTCAGCAATTTTGGGCAATCGTTGTCTTTGCTGTGGCAGTGTTTATCATGGCAACCACATTGATTGAAGGGCAAAATGTTTGGAAATGGATTCATAACTTCTTTTTGGGAATGTTCGGCTGGAGCTGCTACCTAATTGCTCCGCTGCTGTTTTACATCTCCATTATGACCGCACTGGATAAACCGGTGGGGCTTGTTGGTCACAAGGTTTGGCAAACGATGCTGCTAATCTGTTTGCTCAGTGGTGCAACGCAGGTTTTCGGCAGTGGTATTCCAAACGGAAACTTAGTTGAAAAATTTCTTTTCCTCTTTCAAAGCGGTATTGACGGCTATGGCGGTGGCGCAGTATCCGGCATATTTGGCTTACCTTTGCTTTATTGGTTCGGACCCATTGGTGCAAAAGTAACGATGGTGTTGTTCATCTTTGTTATAACTATGGTACTTACAGGCGGAAGCTTGATCGGTCTTTACCAATCAGCCAAAAAGCCAATGAAAAAAATGGAAGAGGTATATGTTGCACACTCTGAAACTCGAAATCAACAGCGTCAGCAGCAGCAACTTCTGCGTCAAGAGCAGGAAGCTCTTTCTCAAAACCGTCCAAACTTTAACATCAACATTCCTGTTGCCGATAAAGAATTTGACCAGCAAGAGGATGTCTCCTTTCGTCCGGATAGTTTTTTTCACGCTAAACGCAAAAAAGATGAGGAGCTCGAACTGCTTCGACAAGCACAGGAAGAACAAACTCTTCGAGATCGGGCTTCTTGGAAAGAAAAACTTTCGCAAGAGCGTGCCGAACAAAAACGTCGCGAACAAGAACGGGCACAGGAGCTTTCTATTCCTCGCAGTGAACGTGAAAATGACACCAATACCAGTGAGAATTTTTGGAATCCCCCTCCCACAGAAGAGGATGATTCCCTTTCTTCTCCTTTCCTGGATGACCTGATAAGCCGTGTTGCAAGCGGAACCCTTTCCCTTGCACAGCAAGACCAGGAAGTTCTAAACACCTTAAAATCAAATATGGTATCCCCTCAAATAAAACCTATTATCAATTCAGAAGATATGCGTCAGGCAGTAAAAATTTTTGAAGAAAATCCGAATGATGTACAGCAGACCGGACTTTCTTGGGAGGATGTTCCTCACAGCTCAGAAGATGAACTTCTTTCCTCTGAAATCATTCATTTTGAAATACCATCCGCAGAATCTTCACAAGAAAATTTCCCGGGAAATAAACAAGATGATGACTTTTTCCAACCTATCTTTGATGATGAGATAGCTTCTCAATCAACACACAATCAGAATACTACCCCTTCGTTCTGTATCGAAGACATTCACCTTGATAATGACAAATCAACCCCCCAAAGCGACAACCGGTCTGTTCATACAACACGCAAGAAGGAAATGCCGCATGAAATTATTGAAATTTCTGCCGATGAAGCCCATGCACAGGGAATGAGCCTAGAAGGTGCTTCCCATTCTGTTGACCAGCCTGAACCAGAAATTTTGGAGCCCGAGTACATTAAACCACCAATCAATATTTTAAATGAAGTAGATAAACCAAGTGAAGCAAACCTTCAGGAAGAACTTCGTACCAACGCCGAAAAATTGGTATCTACCCTGCAAAGCTTTGGTGTGCAAACCCGAATTATTGACATTGCCCGTGGTCCTGCTGTTACTCGATATGAACTTCAGCCTTCTGCCGGAGTAAAAATCAGCAAAATCACAAATCTTGCTGACGACATTGCGTTAAATCTCGCCGCTTCTGGTGTACGAATCGAAGCACCGATTCCCAATAAACCAGCCGTTGGCATAGAAGTACCAAATAAAGTAGTCAGCACTGTTTCCATCCGTGAAATTATCGACTCCCCGGAATTTGAACAGTCAAAAAGTCCTCTGGCAGTCGCACTCGGACGGGATATTGCAGGTAAAATTACCATTGCTGACCTTGCTAAAATGCCGCATACCCTCATTGCCGGTTCCACCGGTTCCGGTAAATCAGTTTGTATTAACTCACTGATTGTCAGCATCCTGTACCACTCTACTCCGCAGGAAGTAAAACTTCTGCTGATTGACCCTAAGATGGTAGAGCTTGGTATTTACAACGGTATTCCTCATCTGCTCATCCCTGTTGTCACCGACCCCAAAAAAGCGGCTGGTGCACTTTCATGGGCAGTAAATGAAATGCTTAACCGCTATCAGCTGTTTAAAGAATACAGCGTTCGTGATATGTCCGGCTTTAATCGTGCTGCTGAGAAAAACGGCCTGAAACCTATGCCGCAAATTGTCATCATTATTGATGAGCTTGCCGATTTGATGATGGCAGCGCCAGGTGAAGTCGAAGACTCCATCTGCCGTCTGGCTCAGATGGCGCGAGCTGCCGGTATGCACCTTGTAATTGCAACACAACGACCATCTGTTGATGTCATCACCGGTGTCATCAAGGCAAATATTCCTTCCCGAATTGCCTTTGCAGTTTCTTCTCAGATTGACTCAAGAACCATTCTTGACAGCAGTGGTGCAGAAAAATTGCTTGGCAGAGGCGATATGCTCTTTTCGCCTATCGGCGCGTCTAAACCTACCCGTGTACAAGGTTGCTTTGTTACCGACGGAGAAGTTGAACGAATTGTAGAGTTTATCAAACAGTCCACCCTGCCTCTTACCTATGACGAAAGAATCCTTGAGGAAATTGACCGACACGCTGTTTCCGATAACAAGAAAAAAGGCAGCAAAGATGATGGCGGTGGCTTTGATGATGAAGATGAAATGCTTCCAAGTGCCATTGAAATTGTGGTAGAAAGCGGTCAGGCTTCCACCTCTATGCTGCAAAGAAAGCTCAAACTTGGCTATGCAAGAGCTGCACGTTTAATTGACGCTATGGAAGAAAAAGGAATTGTCGGACCATTTGAGGGAAGCAAACCCCGACAAGTATTGATTTCCAAAGAACGCTGGATTGAGATGAAAATGATTTCTGCTGCAAGGGCAGAAGACAACCGCAGAAACTATTAATTAAAGAATGAGGGGAAGGATTATAAATCCTTCCCCTCATTCTTTATCTTTCATTTTTCGGAAAGGCAAAATAAACATACGTTTTCCCTTGCTGGTTAAGCATATTTTTTTTGCCATCTGGCGGATTGTTTGTACTCTGTTGTACAGTAAAACCATCCGTTGCCAATGTGACACCTTTGCTGCATCCTTTATCGGACATCATTCCTAAATAAATATGATTTATCCCAGATGAACCTGTTATATAGCTTAATGCTTCCCCTACTGCAAACACAACCCCATATGATACCGATGCACCAATCTGTATGGTTCTTGACGCCTCACCGTTTCCTGTATAACTTCCCGTTATATATTTTGCACTTTTTAGGCTTTGCCTGTCCTGCTCGCTCAGATGAAGCTGTGAACGAATATGCTCCTGAAACTTTGTATCAATCTGCTGATTATCAAAATTAAAATCTTCCATCTTCGGGTGGTCTGTTCCAACAAAGCGGTTTAGCCCAAGATTTTCTGTTTTATAGCTGCTTGGCAACTTTTCTCTCTCCTCCTACCCATTCTTCTTTTCCCATCATCTCCAGCTGTGACCAGCTTTTATCCATCTCATCAATTTCTGCGCAGCTCTTGTCCATACTGTCAAACTCTGCAAAACAAATCCCTCCGGTTACAAACTCCGCTTCCAGATGTGCCGGCATTAAAGCTCGGAATACTTGTTTTGCTTCATCCAATGTCATGTCACTGTTTGCCATCTCCTTTGCGGTTACTATAATGTTACCGCTGCCGGGCTTTTCTTTCACCTCTGCCCGAATTCCCAAAGCACGCAAAGCACGTTCCAAACCTTCTCTATGATAATCACTCGGCGCAATACTCCACTTACTCTGTGCTATTTTTCTTCGCTTTTCTATCGGAATTTTGGGGGAGATTGGTATTGCCATCAGCCTTTCAAATTCTTCCAGCCTCTGCTCACTGCAATCTTCCAAAACCGAATCGCTATAAATCTTTTTGATTTGTTCCTGCAACTGCTCCAAGACACAAAGATAGCTCTCCAATTCGCACTGCACCAATGTCATTTTTTCTTTTGGGAAACGATATAAATGCAGTGATTTCATTCTTTGGTAGATTAACTCTCGACAATTCACCTGCTTTCTCCCCCTCTGCGATGTTCCATCTGACTGACTGAACACTCAGACAAGGTGAATATTTCTTTTTCCAGCGGATATAAATCCTGCTCCGGCATGATAATGCTGCAATTTGCTACACCCGTGCAGCCCAGTATTTCTTTCATCAGCATTGCAGAGTACAACGGCTGACCAATTTGACGATGCTGCATATACTCGCTCAACACCTTTGCACATTCCTTGCTGACATCTTCATAGCTGTACCCATCTTCTACTGCAATTTTTGCTGATATAGATATTGGCTTTGCAACTGCACGCTCTACTGTCATATCCACATTGATTTCTTTGATTTGCCCAATTTCCTGTTTCATTTTTTCTAACAGCAAATCATCCACACCTTCACCCCAAACAAGGATTCCAACTGTACCTTTGCCATTCACCCGTGGCAATACCTTTGCAGAAGATACTCCCGGATATTCCATCGCCTTATGGTAATAAAAAGCTTCGTTTGTTCCATTGGTCACTGCACGATAGCTGTCCATCAATCTTTTTCTAAGTGATTCATCACTTTCTGCATCTTCTCCCGATACAAGCGCTTGCGGATTGCTCACCTGTGCAATTCCCTGTACCGGTGTCACCATCACTGTCAACATTCCTGCTGCCAAATTTCCCTGTTTGCCCGCAGTTTGGCACTCCACAGCTGCCAAAACCTCTGTTTTTCCTGCCTTCATCACCACTCTTTCTGTTGTGATAAAACGCAGGGGATTTTCCCTTTGTGCGCTGCACATCAGCAAAATCCCCTTTGGAATTTCCAAATCAACAGCAGCACTCTGCGAACGGGAAAAACACACTTTTCCTCTTGCACAAATTGCCGGTTTGCGATCAATTCCTCTTTGCATAGCGTGCTTCTCTAAATATTTCCCTGTTGCTGTCGCTGCAAAAGCTTGTTTTTTCGCTTCTTCCAATTCAATATATAACCGTTCCAGCTGTTCTGCCAAAATTTTAAAACGTATTCCAATATCAGAAGCATCATCCGCACGCATTCCAGATAACTCCTCATAATGAAGCTGCATCTGTTCCAAAAAGCCCTGTAAATTTTTCTCCATCAGCTCTCCCCTTTAAAAATTCAACTCCCACTTCACTCCAAAACGTTCAAAAGCATCTTTTCCCAGATATTCCAGTTCAAATTCAAGCTCTAATCCTTCCCCTGTTTTGGAGATTTTTTTTACCGACACTGCCTGCACCTCTTTTTCATCCAGCAACGCTTCTTTTGCATATTCCAGTGCCAGCTCCTCAGTTTGTTCGACCGGGCTTTGTCCCAATAAAAACAATCTGCTTCCTAAGTTCGGGTCGGGTACAAAACTGCCTTTTGGAACAGATAACCGAATCATCACCCGCTGGATTGCCTCTTGGGCACCATCAACCTTCTGTACAAATCCCTGTTGATCTCGTTTGTGATCTCCATGACATAACAGTGTATCCAGGCACATCTCCTCCTTATGCAATTATCTTCCCGTTGATAAGAACTTTCCCATCATTGCACAAACGAATACTGGCTCCTCCCTCAGAACAAAGTAAAAGCTCACCATCCTGCAAATCCTTCAGTTGCGGCGGATTTTCCTGTATTACACCCATACAAACTTCCGTTCCCAATGCAGACAGTACCAATATCTGTGTTGTTTGCGGCAACTTTGCATAAATACCATACGGCATACAAAGAGGCACTTCTCTGTGTTCGCTCTCTCCTATAATACCCTGTGCGTCCTGTTTTGCATAAATCATTTTGGTTGCATTTTCTCGTTTTTTCAATGAATCACGTTTTGCAAGCCACATTTTCGCTTCTTCCCCCTATTCTAAAATCAACCTTGTAAACTCGCCGCTTTTTGTAAATTCCAACTCACGACTTACAATATTTCCTCGGAAATATATCTGTGGTTGATTCAGTACCACCTGTTCTCCCAATTCCCAATCCATTAGCCCTGCAAGGCAGACTTCTTTTTGAATTCTGCCCTGCATCGACCGCTCCATTCTATATTCTGCGTCTTTTGGACTCCATTCCCACTGTGTTGATGGAATCAAGCATCTTCTGCGTAAAATCTTTGCTTGCTGTGCTTGTCTATTCTCAATTTTCCCGCTGTATCTTCCTGTACTGTCCCGAATCAAAACCTGAGAAATGGCCTGTGTTCTCCGAATCGTTTCACTTGCACTCAAAATAGGTGTATTTTGGGGTAAAATGATCCGACTTCCCTTGCCCTGTGTCAAAAAGCACACCTTCGCACCCAAAACATACGGAAGTTTTTTTACCGCACAACTGCAAAAATGCGAAAATGCTTCCCACTCACTCATCCCTTTTCCAACACGGTAAAATGGTAATTTTGCATTACTTCCTAAATTGTTTTGAAAACCGTAAGGTCTGATATGGCGATCAAATATTTCGTCCAATGAAACATGAGTATACTCCTGTGGAATCGCTTCGTTATCCAGTAAAACTGCCGCATCAGACCTTGCCCACAATGTCAGTCTGCAACCATTTTCCCCCATACTTATGACCTGTTTGTCACAACCACCATGAAACAGCTGCTTTCCTTCAAGTTCTACCTGTACCTGTGCAATTTCTGTTCTCCAAAGCTTCGGGTCTTCAATAAAAAACACCGCTTTCAAGCTATCTGCCGGAGTATCAACGGAAGATAAATAAGAAAATTCAATCGGGCAGCTGATTTTACGCCTTTTCCCATCTACTGTCCATAGAAAAAAACTCATTCCCATTTAATTCATCTCTCTTTGCTCCACAAAACGAAAGCGATATATAATCACTTGATCTCCTCCGTTTCCCAGCATCTGCAAGTCCTCAAATACCGCCCTCATCGGCTCTAGCCCTGCTCCGCTCAAAATTCCACTGCCTCCTTGCTGCATCAAATTTTTGAGGACTGTAAATTGTTCCTGGGCATCATCCCCAAACAGTTCCCCCTCTCCTTCTACCGCAACAAGTCCTTTCCCCAATAACTGGAGTGTTTCTCCAAATCCAAAACAGCAAGCTCTTGTCGTCCTTTGAGAACACTTTACCACCAACTTGCGTGGATTGTTTCGGAAAGTGTATTCTTTAAATCTCAAATTAGTCATACAACCACTCCTCCATCTCCCTTGCGTATCGTTGGGATAACCTCTCCAGCTCATCCGAAATCTTTTGTGCTGTGCCGTATTCTGTACCTTTAGGAAGGTTGTTTTCTCCTAATAATTCTTCCGATAAACTATCTTGATAATCGTTATTTATAATATCATCTTGGTGTACAACCTTTTCCCGGGAAATATTTTCTTTTAAATACTCCGAATTTTCGTCCTCACTTTGCACAAAATTTTTATTCCTTTGATTTTTAATATCTTCTTTTTCTTCATTGAAAAACATTCCCTGCGATTGAGGATAGATTTTTTTAGGGAATATTGGTTTTTCACTCCGCTCCGAAAAAAGTCTGATTTTTTCAAACACCCTTCTATTTTCTTCTGTCAATCGAGTAATACCCTCTCCTCCTCAAACCTCTCCTGATACTCCTGTACAAGCTTTGCAATCTCCCCTAAGTTTAGTGTATCACATACCTGCGATACACTATAAAACTTCCTTGTATTGCCCTTTTTTAAAGAAAGGCAGACAAGTGCTGCATTGTTTGCTATTGCCCATAAATCTTTATCGTCTTCATAAGCAATTAAATTCATGCACAGATAGTAATACCCCTGTCGAGCTAATCCCTCCAACTGAAGTTCTTCCAATGCAGAAAGTTTTTGCAATCTTTCCTCCACTCATATCCTCCTAAATTTTAATTCTTCTGCTTGCTACAAGGCTTATCTTTTCCAGTATCACTTCACCTACTGATACCGACTGGGTAATATCTGCCCACTCACATCCTGAGTAAATAATCTTGCAGTCTGGACGAACCACCACCACATTAAATCCGCTCAACTCATAAAAGTCCATACTCTGCGGCTGGCACAGACACACACGGCTTAATTCAATCCAATGTTTTACCCTGCCCCCTACCGTCCCAACCGGCTCTCGGCTGCCAAATGCCTCTATGTATCTGCTCTCTCTGGAAGACTTTACTCGGTAACTTTGTGCTGCCGCCACCTTCCTGCCATTCACCTCAATATAAATATCTTCACTGGTCGGAATAGAAACCAACGACATTCTTTTTCCTCCTTAAAGTGAAATATGTGCTACCAGATAAATCTGGCTCAACACAGATGCCAGATGAAATTCTAATTCTACAGTGCATACCGAAGAATCCTGTGTCTGTCGATAAACAATCGGAGGTTCAAAATCGGTCAAATACCCTTCTTGCTTTTTTTCATCCAACACCACCGCAGTTTGTGAGGCAATGCTGTCCTCCGAAAACACTGCCTGTCCCCCTCGTATCAAGTCCGAAAGTCTTTCCCGCACTGCCCGAATTACATCATCTATCATCATAATTGTATTTACTTGCGTAAAACTTCTGTCTTCTTCCCCGTTGCTTTGTGTTCTGCTGGTCACACAGCGAATACATTCTACTCCTGTTTCACTTTCTTCCAGCACGGTTACACCGCTTTGCAGCATTGCTTCCGTTTCTTCTTCTGTCAGTTCTTCCACTGCTTTCAGTGTTTCCAAAATTTTAAAATGAAAACTGTCGGTAGGTCTTTCTGTCGCAAGCATCGCTGCCAATGCCGCTGCACTCACTAATTCTGATTCCTGAGAATAAAAAATACTATTTGTCTTTTGGCAGCACAGCACCAATCGTTCCTGATTTTGCTTTTTTGCCACCTGCTGTGCTGTTTCTTTGCTCACTGCCGCTACCGCAATTCTCTCTTTTTGTCTTTGTGCAGCTTCCCGTACTGCACCCACAAGCTGTTCTAAAACGCTTTCTTCCATGCTGTCACAAAACATGATTCCACTGTGCTTTACCCTGCACAGCTTTTCAAATGCCGCTGCGTATTGACTTGCTGCTGCCTTGCTCCCGTCGATAGTCAGCGGAACTGCGTACACCTTTCCCACTCCGCCATGCAGCAGCACCGAACAAAGATTGCAAAAAACCTCCCCATCTCCCTCCGTTGCAAAATATTCCTTCAACTGGGCAATCGAATTCAGTTGTACTATTTCCCCTGCCGGCAAGTTTTTCCCGTTCTGTACTTTTGCCCCTCCACAGAAAAAAACACAACAATCCTGATTTCTTTTTGGACGACTCACAATATCGTATTGGGAGTATACTCCCGGACGATATGTTTTCTTCATCAAATAGCTCCTTTCCTGATAATCTCAAATTGCTCTGGACAAATTCCTTCTTGTCCATCGCCCTCTTCTTGACCGATAATGAATTCACAACACAATCGAACCGGCAGAACTATACCGCCCCAATCTTTCTGCCAAGCCGCTTCACCGCACTCAATCTGTTTTGCACTCAACCGTTTTGAAAACAGCAGCTTTTGTGCACACCGCTCCCATAGTTTCCAGCATTCTTCCCCACTTTTACAGCACAGCGATATCTTTATAAAAACCTGTGCTCGCTTACCAAAAGGCAGTTTTTCCTCCTGATACAAACTTTGCATTCCTACCGAAGAACAGTTCACTTTTTGAATTGCCACCACAGCAAGAGCTTTCCTCTGCGGCACTTTTTTTAAGCTTTCCGGGAAAGATTTTCTTACCTCTAAGTCACTTTCCCCTGCCTTCAGCTCTTGAGATACCATTGAAAGGATTTGTGAAAACTCATTCATTCTCTTCCTCCTCCGCCCTCACTGCAATTCCCCTAAGATAAACAGGCTTACCGTAAACAGAAAACACCTCTGTTCTCTCCAATAAAAAGCGATCTTCCCCTGCTTGAAAAATCATTCCTGTTTTTAATTCCATTCCACTGGGTTCAGCTGTTATCAAAAGCCATTTTCCCCGATTTTCTTTTCCCGATTCAGTCATTTTGTATTGTGCGGTATTGCTTGGTATTGGATTCAGATATGCTCTGCACACCTGTTTCTGTTCTCCTGCCCAAAAGGAAATTTCTTCACCGCATCGACCAATCACTTGTTTTATTTTCTCCTCTAGCAATCAGTTGATACCCCCCTCAGGCAAACACCCTGTGTATCCAGTAAATCACGCACTGTATCAATTAGCTCTTCCTGCCCTCCCAAATGTTCAGAAAACGAGATTTCACCAACTTTCACGGTGCTATATTCTTCTCCGCACATTAACTTCATTTGCCGTAAAGCCAATGCTGCACTTGCTAACGCTAACCGCCGGCAATTTTCCTCAATCTTTACTCCTGCTCTCAGTCTGCTTCTCAGCTGTTCCCAGCATCCCAGCACCAGCGGTTTCCACCGCTGGGCTTCCTCTGTGCTCATTTTGCTGATTAGCTCAAAACTCCACATCAGCTCGTCCTCGTTCAATCTGACACCTTCTCCTTATTAAGACAAAATTTTCACCGCTTCTGGGAAGATCTTCGAAAATCCTGCAATAGAAGTTACTGCTGCTCGTTCTGTCTGACAATCAATCAACTTGTCGTACTCTACACGCACGCCACCTGCGCTCACCATTTCCAAGGCATATCTCTTGTCTAGTCCAATGATACTTCCTTCTGGCACAGCAGAGCAAACAAACAATTTTGCACCCAAAGGAGTGGACAGACAACCTGTTGCCTGAAAATTCAATCCCGTTTCAGGGTTCTGTAATTCCGGAATCTGCAACATCTTCAGCACCATGTCCGGTGATGCCAGCATTACATTCATCTGATACTCCCCAAAACTGCCCCACAAGTTCAGCAAATCTTTGTAGGTCAAACTTCCGCTTGCCGTAAGTGCAACCTTTTTAGCAGGATTGTTGTTTCCATCCCCATTCACCAACACATCCACCGCATCCTCTACCTGTGCTTTTGCAATGCAGGCTCCAATCTGTTTAAGTGCCACTGTAAACAAATCCAAACGTTGAAACTTAATTGCTTCATAAGAAGCTGCCATCATGCGTCCTCTCTTTCTCAGACGAACCAGATGGTCTTTCAGGCGAATTGTTGTTTCCGGAATAAATCCACCTTCTTCTACCACTGCCGGAGCCTGTTCGTTTGGATCGGTGTCTGCTGTGATAGCACGATAATCCATTCCCTCAATCTGTGTATGGGCAGCACAAATTTCTTTTAAAATGCAACTGTCATCCACACCTTGCTTTACTGCCCTAGATACATATTCCGGAAACAACGCTGCACTGTCAGACGTTGCAAAAAATTTCTGAAGATTGTCGCTTTCCTCGCCGGAAACCTTAATATCAAATCGTTTCAGCTGACGTTGAAATGCATCATAATTTTCCAGTTCTGTTCCCCGATATTGCTCTGATGGGTCCAGACGCTCCAGACACTTTGAAAAGCCCTCCTGTGTCTTATAAAAATCTTTGGAAACGGAAATGTTTTGATAATTGTATTTCATCTGAAATCGCTCCTTTTCTTATCTTTGTTGCGTTAAAATAAAATGCCAATATTTTTAGCAGTGCTGTCCACCTCGGTTACTAGCACCTCTCTTCCTTCGGTTCCCTTTACTGCATCAGCATTACTGTCTGTCAGCAAAGTTTCAAAGCCTACTTTTGGGTCTTCCCCAGAGTAATGCACCACTGCAAATCCTCCAGTTTGCACTAGCGCATATTCTCCTCTTATAGAGTGTACCACACCAATGAACTTTTCGCCTACTGCTTTTTTTACAGTGTTATTTTTGCTCATCGCTACCAGATCCCCAACAGCTGCGCCTTTTTCACACAGCATTGTGATATATCTGCTGTTATAGCCCTGTAAAGAAATATTCTTCATTTTTGCCCTCCTTAAATCATAAACCTTTTATCCATATTTGTCTTGTTTTCTTTTAAAATGAATTGTGATTCTTCCAATTCTTTTTTGTCCCCGTCCAAAATCTCCCCAAAAGCCTTCATCTGTTCCACTGTAAGATGATCCATCGCCTGCCAGAGTAATCGACTATTCTTTTCATCAGGTTCTTTTTTCTGTACAATCGACTTCATCAGCTCTTTCTTTGCATTTTTTCTAATCAGACTGCAATCCTCGGTCAACCTTTTCAGGGTTTGTTTGAGCTGTTTTGCTTCTTCGGCATCCAGCCAAACTCCTTTTTGCTCTTCATCTTCTTGTAGCATTTTCAATGTCATGCTTTTAATAACTCCTGCGCTGCGTTGTGCAGGAACCGCTACAAAAGACCACTCATATGCATCCTGTGCTCCACGCAGTATAGTATAACATAACCTCCCTCCATATCTTTTGCCCTTAATATGCTCGCATCCTCCGTCCTCCCTTCCCTTTTGACAAATCGAGCACACTTTCTCCCGTACATTGCAGCCAACGCTTACTTCTTTTTTGATTCCCGCATCAATTTCCAAAATCAAATCCTTGTTTGACTCGGTTCTCACCATGTAAGCTTTTGCCACCAAAGCGCAGTATGGTTCTCCTAAAGCGTTGGTTTTTCCCTTAATTTCCTCCACATTTGCTTCATAAATTCTTGCCTGCTGATTTTTGCTCGATGCTTCGTGGTCACAGATTCCTGTCTTTCCCACAAACAATCCTGCCAGTTCTTCCAGTGTTCTTCGATCAAACTGTTCTGTTTCCCTGTCAATATCATTGTCACATAACACTACGCTAAAACAGTACAGCTCCTCTGGAGAAAATTCTCGTCTGGTTAAAGTGTTAATTTTTCCCAGCTCCTCCTTGTTTGGGTATCTTTGCACTTCCACCAGATTTCCCGATTTCCTACATTCCATCTTCCTCTTCCTTTCTTCTTTGATCTTCCAGCTGCTGTGCTTGTGTTTGCAGCAGTTTCGCTCTTGCTTTTTCCACTTCATCCGTGATGCTGATATTTTTCCATCTAATCTCCAATTCGGTATTCATTCCCTTCAACCCCAGATGGTATCGACAAATCCTCATAATCACCGAACTCAATAGCTCTCGATAACTTTCCAGCTCACTTGCCAAAATCTCTGCCTGCTGTTGACTCATTCTTTCGGTAGTTGACCAGCTCAACCCTAAGATAAATGGCGGCAATCCCAGTTTTGCAACAATTTGTTCCAACATCTGCCGCACCGGAATTTGTGTATCAATTACCTGGTTATCTGCACCAATTACCTTGATTTGGACATCTCCCACCGCTACAAAATCCTTTACCTGCCCGTTGTCACGCATGGTATCTGCCCACTGGTTGGCGAGATCTTGGGTAATCTCCCTTGCATATGCCCCATCTATCTGTCCATCCGGCTTATAAGTCACCGCAAACCTCAAATTTCCCATTCGCTCAAAATTTTGACCAATCGCCTGATAAATGTTCAGTAAAATAGAAGAAACAAACGGCAGACCTGATAGCAGCGATCTTCCCCTCACTTCCCCCGCTCTCGGCTGAAATGCAGTAAATAAAATTCGTTCCGGATGTTGTAACGGCTGTGGATTGATTCCCTCTCCTGCACTAAAAAACTGCACTCCTATCGGGCTTTCTCCCTGGCTTACTACAAGATTTTGTAAGGGGACATTATATAATGCTCCAATTCCGTCCCCATCCTTTTGCAATATCATCTCTCCTGCTGCATTGCCATAGGTCAGTAAATTATCCAGATAGCAATATAAAAACTGTGTCAGACCAACTGAACTTGCACCTACACGAACGCTCCTGCAAAATTCTTCCAGCTCTCGCTGCGATTCTCCGTCCCCACAATGCAGTGTAAATCCGCCCACCAAACGGATAATCTTGTTAATCGATGCATCCACAATCGGTACCGACAACCTGATTTGGTCAAATAAGCGGTTTTCCTGCTCGTCTATTGCCCCCATAAGCTCCAGCTGATGAAAAGGATGGCTCTTTATCTGCCCACTCTGCACGCTTTGGCTGTATCCGCCTGTTTGCCTTTGCGTCTGTTTTCTTTTCCTGTTCCACATGCTCTTTCCCCCTTGCTATCTCCTCGTTTGTGCCATCGCAAAAAATCCTCCTCTCGGTTTTTTGCACATCTCCATCGCAAAATATCGAATATCGTCCATGGCGTGGTCATTTTCTTTGACCGGCTGGTCCTTTTGTGTATTTTCGCTCCATCGATACAATCCAAATTCACGCAGACTGTCACTGCATCTCTCACTAATCATCAGCTTTTCTTCCTGCAACAATCTTCCCACCAGATGGATTCCTTCCATTACTCGGTTATCTGCCGATTCCACACGGTATCTTCCATGTCTGCGGATACATTCAATAAAACTTGCAGCACTTGGATCTACAACTACAAATTCTATTTTTCTATCTCCGCATAACCGTTCCATACATCGGTAATATTCTTCATCGGTTTTGCATCTTCCCTCTTTGCGTGAATCATAATAAAATTCCTCTATTCTGTACCATACTCCGCCATGTTCTCCCCACAATCCCATCGAGCAAGGATTCACCGTTCCATAATCGCAAGAAAGAAAAAACCTTTCACAATCCGGCACTGTTTTCACCACATTTTTTGAGGAAAACATCGGATAAATCAGCCCCTCTGTGTTCACCCATTCCCCTTTTATAAATCGTCGATAAAAACTTCCCGTATATAAATTTTCATATCTGCTTCTCATTTTTTCGGAGATAGAAGGATTGTCTTTCATTAAGAAGTGCAGATAATATAAATTCTTTTCTTCCTTTTTCTCAATCCAGTCGGTGTAAAACCAATGTGAAGGATATTCCGGATTACAGTTAAACCAAAATCGACTTCCCTCCACCGAGCACCTTGCTACCGCCTGCTCCACAAAGCTGCGTTCCTGCAAAGCTACTTCGTCAAATAATACTCCCCCTAGCGTCATTCCTTGAATCAAAGACGCTTTTTGAGTATCACATCCTGAAAATAAATAATAACGATTTTTCCTGCCGGAACACTCCAGTTCAAGATAATTTTGGTAAACCTTTTCCCGAACGGTAAATCCCATTTCTTCTAATAATCCGTTAATTGGTACAATCACGTTTCTGCGTACCGAGGCTATTGTCTTTCCGCATATGGCAAAACTTTCTCCATCAAAGTTTGCCATACTCCATATAAAGAAGGAGATCGCCATACACAGCGTTTTTCCGCTTCGCACTGCACCATCACAGATAATTCCGTCACACTTCTCATGCCCGCTTCCCGGGCACCACCAACTCAATAGCTGCATCTGTTTTTTACTGAATTGTTCTATTCTTCCTCCTCCCCTTCTTCTTTTAATACCGCTGCACCCTGCTGTAAAGCACCCAATATTCCAGAAAAATCTGCTTTCCCCCGTGTTTGCTCTGCCTCCTGCAATTTCATCAGCAACTCACACACCTTCACTTTGTCCCAAAATTTAAACTCTGTCCCCTTTCCCGCACTGTATTTTTCTAAAGCAAACCCATTACGCAAGTTTCCCGACTCATCCGTACTCGGCTCCGAAAACAATAATCTCCGCAGCCCCACCTTTGCCAGTTCCCCTGCTGTTTCTTGCCCCATCATTTTTCTCAATCTTTTTAACTGTGTCTGTACCTTTCGTTCTCCCAGCAATAGAACTCCATTTTCTTCTCCTGCCTTCTCCGCTGCTTTCTGAACATCTCTCAATATAAAGTACCAGTAAGCAAATATCTTTGCCTTTTGTGTGTCTATCTTTCTTCCCTCCCGTTCTTTCTCTGCTCCTTTCACCTATACCCCTTTTCACCCTAAAAATTGCATCTTCTAATACAACAATCACACGTTTTTTAAAAAATCTTGCTTTTTTAACGCAAAATTCTCTGTAAAACAAAAAAAGGAAGCATCCTTTGGATGCTTCCCGCATAATTAAAAAGGGCAGCCTTGCGGCTGTCCTTTTTAATCAAGAATATAAATATTTACATTTCTTTTTCCATTTAAGCAACTTTCCAAATAGGTATCATAGTATAAGTCCACGTCAATAACGTCACCCAAAAGGCCGATACCTGTATCAGCTGCAATCGCAAATCCATACACAAAACTGTTGTCTGGGCTGGTAATATACATTTTTGTTCCATACGGAATTTCTCCCGGGTGTACTGCAACATATCCGGCAGATAATGTCTGTCCCGAAGCCCCCCAAGCGCCTCGACCTACATTATATCCGGTCGCGGTTTGATTGGTCAAGACTTTGCTGTAGTGCGTTGGCACTCCTGATTCATCCAGTTCTACTGAAAAATCCAGTGGTGAGATTGCCCCCTGATACCCGGATACACCTACCATAACCACCTCTTTTACCGGTTCTTGATGGATCTCTTCCGATAAAATTTTTTTCTTTCTTGGTTCTCCGTTTACAAATTCCTGTTGATAGGTCACAGTTTTTCTTCCGTCTGTACCGGCTTGAATAACTCTTCTTTGTCCCGGTTTAAGAAGAGAAGTCATCTTTTCCTCTATCGGACGTTCTATTATGATTTCCTCTTCAAATATCTTTTTCTCTCTGCGGATGCTATCGTCAAAGCTCCCCAAACTTCTTCTTTCTTCTGGCTGACTTTCATCCTCTGCTTCTTCCAACTCTTGTTTCAGCTCTTTTTGTGCTGGAATTTCCTCTTTGTCCAAAGTTTGTTTGTTCTGCTCCCAACGATTTTCTCGTCCTAAATAGCTTACACTCATTTCTTTGGCAAACTCACTTACTTTTAAAGATTGTCCGGAAACGTTCCTCAAGCTTGTTGCAAGACTTGAACTGCTGCCCGTAACCTTGTTTGGATTCACTGATGCTGTCAGTATATCTCCACCCATACGAATTTCCTCTGCAACTGTCAACAGATTTTGTTCTTTATCTGCACCCTTTGCGTCAGGGATATTGCCTGTATTGATTAGCCCTAAAATTATTGCTGCTAATACAATACCAATCACGCAAACGACAGTTCGTTTCCTATATCCTTGTAAGTTGTTACAAAGTTTACTTCTGATGTTTTGCATAAAGTTCTCCTTTGTTTTGATTTGCAAAATAAACTGCTTATTTGATATCATGTTTTCTATACCTTTTTGTATTTTAGCAAGTCAGTTGCCATTATATTCATCTATCCTCTATGTGTCAAGAAAATCCTTTTGGTAAAAAAACTGTCGGATTTTTAATCTTTTCCAAAACTCTCTGTATTTTACCGTTATTTTTATACTTTATTCGCCCTTTTTATACAGTAAATTTTGTGCAAATTATCCTAAACTCTGCCCCTGAAAGCAGTTTTCTGCTTTCACCAAAAAACAACTTCTTATTTACCATAAAATTGTTTGTATTTTACGATTTTTTTTGCAAGTTTTTCTATTCTTTCTTGCATTTTTTGTTATCATGTACCATGCTTTTTTCTACTAAAATAATATTATTATGTGAAATAAGGGCTTTTATAGCAAAAAACAAGGCAGCTGATTTTGCATCAGCCGCCTTGTTTTTCATTCTCCCCAAGAGGAAAATATTCATTTTAGACGAACATAAAATATGTCAACACTATAATACCTAATACAATACGATACCAACCAAATGCTTTGAAATCATGCTTTCTGATATAGCTCATCAAGAATTTGATAACCAATACAGAGATTACAAATGCAACTACCATACCAATCAGCAAAATTACAAGCTCTGCCCCGGTAAAGGCAAATCCAAACTTGAGCAGCTTAATGAAACTCAAACCAATCATAACCGGCACTGCCAAGAAAAAGGTAAACTCTGCGGCTGCCACACGAGATACACCAATCAGCAAAGCACCCACAATTGTAGCACCGGAACGAGATGTTCCCGGAATAATGGAAAGCACTTGAAACAAACCAATCAAAAAAGCAGTGCGATAGGTAATATCAGATAAACGTTTCACTTTCGGCGTACGATTCTTGTTCCAGTTTTCTATCAGAATAAAGGCAATACCATAAACAATCAATGCTAAAGCAATCACATTCGGTGTATGCAGATGTGTTTCGATGTAATCATCAAACAACAATGTCACTATTGTACCTGGAATACAGGCAACAACAACCTTAAACCACATTGAAAAAATATCCTTGCGTATTAAAATCAACGGACGCTTGTCATGCTGAATTTGAAAAGGAAACATCTTGTTCCAAAACAACAAAACTACTGCCAGAATTGCACCCAGCTGAATTACCACAAAAAACATTTCTTTAAAAGCATCACTTGCATCTAGCTGCAAAAATTGATCTACCAACAGCATATGCCCGGTGCTGCTGATAGGCAGCCACTCCGTAATTCCCTCCACAATTCCTAAAAAGATTGTCTTTAGTATCTCGATTAAACTTAATTTCATCGGCTTCAATCCTTCCTGTTGTTTTTGTATGTTCTATCCTTATGCCGGATACATTTAGAACTTGCTTGCTTATCGCTGCATTCCCTATTATACGGCAGAGGCTAATCAGAAGCAAGCTCTTAAAAAATATTTCCTAGGAAATATTTTTTAAGTTGTTTTTTAACTAAACTTTGTAAATCACTTTCCGTATCCTCTATTTAAAGATGAAATTTAAAATTTCCGATTATTCTTATACTCTATCATTGTCTGAATTGGAATTTTCATCCACTTCATCTGCTGCAAAAATTTTTCAAAATCCATGTTATCATCAAAGGTAAATAATCTCTTTTTCCCTGCATAAATTCGCAACGCACCACTTCTCTTGTATACTCCCTGCGTAATCTCCGAGAAATCATAATGCCGCACTCTGCCAAAGGTGGAACGGTATATAATTGTCATCTCCTCCACCTCAATTTTCCAAAGAGATGTATTGAGTACCCCTAAAAATCCACCCAGCCCCAACACCGCAAAACCGAGTATAACCCACCATTCTTCTTTCATCAGGAATGAAAACGCTGTCATAATCACTCCCATCAATCCTGTCGTTCCTGTTAAGGCAATCAATGAAACATCACTTTTTATTCGGTAATGTTTTCCGCCCTCTTGTTCCCAAATTTCCTGTTGCCTAAGCTCCGCCGTCCTGAACTTGCGGCAGAGCCATCTTAACACTCTTTGTGCTATTATCAAAGGTATCATCACTAAAATATATCTTAGCAACAATTCCCCTAATGTAAATAAAGCCCCCACCTTATCTTCCCCCATAAATTTTATTAAAACTATTGTAACATATTCCCCTCCTAAAATCACCAAGCTGTAATAAAAAAGCGATACCCATTTTAGGGCATCGCTTTTTTAAATTATTTCCGGGGAAATATCCCTGCTTTTAGGAAATCTTATAAATTTTATTTTTTAGTCCAAGCTTATCAATAGCCGTTGCCATCACAAGAAACAATATACCGCTTCCCACTGCCTGTATTGTGTTTCCCCATACAGTTGCCAGTGCTGCTGCCCAGCTTCCCACAATAATTGATTCTGCAACATAATATCCTGCTACCGAAATGCACCCTGCACCAAATATAGCGACGATGTTACGACGGTTTAACAAATGTTCCTGTCGATTGGTAAAGCATAAAGCTGTCAGTGGTTTAATAATCATGGTTGGAATCGCCCAGATTGCTGCTCCTGACATTACATCTGCTAAACCCCCACCCAAAGCTGCTGCTGCACAAGCATAAGGTGCTGGCAAAAAACTTGCTGCCAAGTAGATAAAGGCATCTCCAAAGTGCAGATATCCGCCGCCTGTTCCCAGTGGAATATGAAACAGGTAGACAATGGTCAAAGCGATAATTGCCGCAAACATTGCACTCATTACAAGATTTCTTTGCTTTTCATGTTGTTCTGATCTCATTTTAATTTCCTCCTCACTCCATCAATAGATGGAGATAATGTTCAAATACAATTCCCTCTTTTGGTTCACTACCATCCTGAACAGTTTCATTCAATGCCGCTTCCAGCAGCTCTACTGCACGCTGTAACGCTTTTTCCGCGCTTTCACCCCGCACCATACATCCACAAATTACGGACGATAAAATATCTCCTGTACCGGAATATCCTCCGCCTATCTGTGGGCTGCTTTGGGTAAACCATTGTTGCTTCTGCACCGAATATCCCACATTCCATATTCGACCTTGATGGTGTACCCCCGTCACAACTACCGTTTTAGGTCCCAACTTTGTTAAGCTAAGTGCCGCTTCTTTTGCTTTCTCAAGCTGCTGCTCTTGGGGCAAATTTTGTCCTTGACCCAACAGCATCAGTGCCTCTGTAAAGTTTGGTGTAATAACATCTGCCCGATGGCACAGCCGCTTCATTGCAGCAAGCATCGACTCTCCAAAGCCTTTATAAAAACTTCCGTCATCTCCCAAAACCGGATCAACCAGAACCAGAGTATCAGGCTTACAAAATTTGTCAATAAAATCTTCCACAAATTGAACCTGTTTTTCTTCACTGAGATAACCTGTAAAAATCCCCTGAATCTCTAACCCTCGTTTTCCCCATTCCTCTGTTATCCTTGGCAGATGCAGCGAAAGATCCACCTTCTCATAACTGTCAAATGCTGTCTGATTGCTCAGCACTGCTGTTGGCAGAGGAATCGCTTGCACTCCGCATACCGACAAAATCGGTATTGCCGCTGTAAGCGAGCATCTGCCCAACCCGGAAATATCGTGTATTGCTGCCACCTTTGGCACTGCCATGCTTTTTCCTCCTTGTGGTCTTGTCTTTCTTTATTGTAAACTCTCTATGTTAAAAAAGAAACTTTCATTTTTCTTCCTTAAAGCCTTTTGCTTTTGTGAAAATATACCTATATTTTGTCTTTTTAATATTTAATTATTGTATAATTTATTATAATTTTTCTCTTTTCATTCTCCTATAATTTCTATTACAACAATATATATGCACAAATATTACTCTGAACCAATCCTATTATTGGGTAATTTTGCCGAAAAATAAAAAGCAACAGTTCTTTTAAACGGTTGCTTTTTATCGAATATTTTATTCAACACGAATGCTTCCGGACACACTGCTTGCATAAGCTGTGATAATTTGGTCATGATTCTGCCCTTCATCGCTCGTAATATCACTTTGAATACGCACGCTTCCTGAAACAGATTTGGCATTAGCAAATAACTTTCTTCCTCTTCTCTCCACATTCATTTTAACATCGCCGCTGATGGTCCGAGCATATACATTCTTTGTAAAGAATGTTCCGTTCATATCTCCACTGGTTCCGTTGAAATCGAAATTATCAAACTCACCATTGCTTATACGCACATCGCCGCTGGTCGTTTTTACTTTTGCTTTAACGGCTTTCACCTGTTTTAAATTTACATCGCCGCTGATGCTGGAAAAGCCGGATTCCTGTGCCGCAACATTTTGCAGCTCGATATCACCGCTCATGCTCTGTACAAGCATCTCATTACCTTCTGCATTGTTCAGGTTGATGTCCCCACTGCTGCTCTTAATAAGAGAAGTGGTTGCTTTTATGTTATTCAGCAGGATGTCACCGCTCAAGCTTTCCAGGTTCAGAGCCTCTGTACAAACGTCACGCAAATCCAAATCGCCGCTGAGTGTTTTTATTTTAATCATCTCTAATTTTTTAGGTGCTTCAACAATCAACGTTTTGCTTCGTTCAAAACCGCCAAGGAAAAACAGTCTAACAAGCTTTTCATTATTCCTTCCGCTCATCTTCATTTCTTTTGCATAGTATTTGTCGTTGCTGATACTTTCTTCGATATACTTTGATTTATCTCCTTCGCCTTCCAGATAAACATGGAGTTGATTATCTTGAGATGGCATCAACTTTACACCCATCGAAACAAGTGCCAGCTCAATATGGCTAATGTTGCCGTACTCGTTTTGCCCGGGTTCAATGGCAGTAAATTTTTCCAGCTCGTGGGTGCGAATGTCCATGTCGCCCAGCATATCTTCGATGTCTTTCATCAAATTTTCTACTGCGCCCAGCTCATCGCAAATTTCCTGCTCTGTTCTGCCGTTACGCAGTCCTGCATCAAAGTGTTCCTCATAGTTATCCAAAATTTCTTCTATGAAGGATCTGTCATAGCCCTGCAAAGCCTGTTCCAAGTGCTGCAAATATTCTTTTTTTGTCATCTCAATTTCCTCCTTACCAAATCAGGCGGTCGATTGCCTGAGTAAATTCTTTCCACTCTTGACGCAAATTTTCTTGATATTCTATGCCCTTTTGCGTGAGGTGATAATATTTTCTTGCAGGTCTGTTTTCCGATTCTACCGAATAGGTTTCCACATACTCTTCATCTTTTAAACGCTTTAAGATTAAATAAAGTGTTCCTGTTGCCAGTTCCATTTCCCGGGAAATAGTTTCGGTCAGCTCATAACCATATTTATCTTCTTTTCTTAATTGTGACAGCACGCACAGTTCCAATGCACCTTTTTTAAACTGTGTGTTCATATTCTTTCCTCCTTCATGTATTTCTTTGTTGTATATATAATAGTACTTTTTATTATTTATTGCAACATATATTTTAAACAAATATATATGTTTTTTTACAGCAAAACAGCCAAAAGAAAAAGGACGGGGAAAAATTTCCCGTCCCGAAAAACCATCTATTTTATTTATCAAAAATCTCTCAACATTCTCTGCTGGTACTTCACTGCTGCCATAGAGCCAATCCGTTTGAGAAGCACCCCGTTTTTAAATCCGCCATATACCCCGACAATCGGCGTCCCCTGCACCATCTTACCGGCGAGGGCTGCACTGCACAGTGCTTTTGATGCACGAACTTTTGCCTGCTCACGGCTGATTTTAGGCATCATACCCATGCGGATTTGTTGAGCGGTGTCATCGGCATCTTTTGTGGCACGATACCGCTCCTCCGGTGTGCCGACAGCAGCACAAATCAGCAGCATCTGATAGACCTGTTCCTGCGGCAAATCATAGGGATAGCCAAAGCTGAGGGAAATCTCAAACAGCGTTTTAAACACTGCTGCCAGAAAAATCGGAACATCGGGTAAGCCAATGCCCAAAACGCCCATCACACCGCCTTGCACCGATGAAAACACCATATTGCCCGAGGCTCGCATTGCCACCTCACAGCCCAAACGGCTCAGCTCCCAAGCACAAAGAGGCTTTTGAGAAAACTCCTCATATCGTTGCAGCCGTTTTTGCTCGCTGCACAGCTTGCCAATCCATCCGCTGCCTTTTTCCAAAACCAAATCAAAGCTCTTTTCAAAAGCTTTTTCTAAAACCTGCACAGATTTTTCCACTGCCTGTTGGGGAACAACCCGCTGTGCCTTTTGACGCACAGGTTCTGTAATCTGCTGCACCTTGCGCGTCAACAAAGACGGCTTTTTTTCTTGAAGCAAACGCTGTTCCTTTTTCTCCAATTTTTTCAATCTTTTACTTTGAAAACGGCTTTTTCTGTGGTCTGCAAAATCCATACACGTTCTCCCTTCGGCTTAATTTTCGTTGAGCCAGATATAATCCTGCACACGATGACAGATTTTTAAATCAACATTCGCATCCAGATAGGTTCCGTTCTCGCGATACTCTTCGGCATAAACTTTTCCGTTTTGGCGAATCTCCCCAATCAGTCCGCTTTTGTCGTACGGAATCAGGAGATGCAAATGTCGGTGCGTTTCCGGCAGGTTAAGGGCAATCTTTTCTAAAAGTTTATCCAAGCCTGCGCCGCTTTTTGCAGAGATAGCCGCCGTACTTTTATTGAGGGTCAGCGGTTCGCCCTGCGGCAGTTTATCGCATTTATTCAATACCGTTAACACAGGAACGCTTTCAGCCCCCAGCTCGCCGAGCAAACGGGTGGTCACTTCCAACTGCCGGTCAAATTCGGGAGAGGATACATCGCAGACATTGAGAATCAAATCTGCTTGTGCTGCTTCCTCCAAGGTGGAGTGGAACGCCTGAACCAGCTGATGTGGCAGGCGGCTGACTAAACCAACCGTATCAATCAGCATAACCTTGCGTCCATCGGGCAAATCGAGTGCACGGGAGGTTGGGTCAAGGGTAGCAAACAGCATATCTTGTGCCAACACCCCTGCATCGGTGAGGGTATTAAGCAAGGTTGACTTGCCCACATTGGTATAGCCCACGATTGCCACGCTGATAATGTCATCTTTTTTGCGGCGTTGGCGAAGCAATCCCCTGCGTTTTTCAAGTTCCGCAAGCTCCTCCTCCAAAGCGTGGATGCGTCGGCGGATATGGCGGCGGTCGCTTTCCAGTTTGCTTTCGCCCGGTCCTCTTGTACCAATACCACCGCCCAAACGGGAGAGGCTGGTTCCCAAGCCGCCCAAACGCGGCAGCCGATATTTCAGCTGTGCCAGCTCCACCTGCAAGCGACCCTCGCTTGTTTTGGCACGTTGTGCAAAAATGTCCAAGATAAGGGTGGTGCGGTCGATGACAGCAGTATCAACCACCTTCTCAATGTTTTTAAGCTGGGCAGGGGCAAGCTCGTGGTCAAAGATAACAAGGTCAACCTCGTTTGCCTTTACAAACTCTGCCACCTCTTCCAATCTGCCGGCTCCCATCAAGGTGGCAGGGTCGGGTTTATCCTTTTTTTGGATTACCTTTCCCACAACCTGTGCCCCCGCAGATTTCGCCAGCTCCCCAAGCTCTTCCAGTGAGCGTTCGGCATCAAACTCTCCGGTGTCCACCACTGCCAGCAACGCCGTTTGCTGCTTTTCTTTATTTTCGTACATATTAGTATAGTTCCTTTCAAGTC
>JAHHTY010000017.1 GCA_020024325.1 Negativibacillus sp. | reverse complement strand
TTTGTCCCTCAGGGTTTGGTGGTTGAGTCGTTTGCTGACCTCCGGCAGTATTTTGCACTACACCATTCACAATTACTTGTTGTGTACCTCCTTCGCCTTCTCCCTGTTGTGAAGGTTCAGGAACTGCCTGAGTTTGCTGCTCTCCCACAGCGACATCTTGTGAAGAGTTGTCAGTAGAATTTTGCTGGACCTGCTGCGTTGTGTCCTGCTGTTGAGGAGCACTTTGTGATTCTGGCAGTGCTTCCAACTGCTGTTCTCCAGCAACATTTTCTATCTCCACCGATGTATCTATCTTAAAGTCAAGATAGGCTTCTTCATTTTTTACTTTTTCCATACTTATCGACATAGTATGTAATGCAGGCGGATTGCTGAAATCCAGTGTTCCTTCTTTGGGAACCTTTTCAAATTCCGGCTCTCCCCGTTCTTTTGCGTCTAATACATTGCGAATAAATCTTAATTTATATGCCATGTCATTTTCGCTTCCCAGTTTCATCAACAGCCTGTCCTCAACCATTACCTGCAAATTCAATGAATCACTGACATCATAATAAGTAATATCAGTAAAACCATTTTCCTTGAGCTGTTCACTCACAATTTTCAGTGAGTGGATTTGAGGAATAATTTTTACCTCTTTAGAATTACTTGTTTTTAGATAACTTCCCGTTTCATAGATTCTGTTGCTCAACCCCACAATTCGTGGAGTTCCTTCCGGCAAGGTAAGCTTCTCTGTTTCAAGGACTTTACCTGTTGTAGAGATAATAGCAAAACCACTTTCGGTATAAATTGCTCCGAGAACTTCCTCCTCCTGAATCTCAACCTTTAATGTTGTAGGGAGTCTGCGTTTTATCTCTACTGAACGAAGGTATGGAAGCTCACCCAATAGCCTTTTTTTTGCATTTGAAAGATTGATTTGAAACAAGCTCTCCCCTTTTTGGGCACCAATTTCATCCACAATCTGTTTTTCACTGTACACTTTACATCCACTGATTTTTATTTTATCCAGCTTGAAAAAGACGGTATAGCACATAATAAAGGTAATCGCTAGACAAAAAATTGCAAGCAAAATATAATGCAAAAAATATTTTTGCATTTTTCTAAATCCCCTTCTTTTAGGAGAACCTCGGGATTGACTTGCTGGCATTGAAAGGACTCCTTTCCAAGCTGATTTTTTATCCTAATGGGCAGGTTTTCTGATTCAGGGATATAAAACCTGCCCGTTTTTTCGATTACAATTCACAGATAATCGATGCCCCTAAACTGTTCAGTGTTTTGTCTAACTTCTCATAACCTCTTAAAACATGGCGTATATCTTCTATTACCGTTTTTCCTCTTGCGCCCAATGCAGCTGCTACCAAAGCCGCCCCACCCCTTAAATCGGTACATCTCACTCTTGCGCCATGCAGGCACTCTACTCCCCGCACAACGGCAATTCTTCCCTCTGCCTGAATATCTGCCCCCATCCTGCATAACTCCCACGCATGCTTAAAGCGGTCTTGGAAGATATTCTCAATAAAGACAGTGGAGCCATGTGCAAAGCACGCTGCTGCCATTACAGGGGCCAAAGCATCGGTTGGAAATCCCGGATACGGCATGGTAGAAATACTGCTGACAGACTGAAGCGGGGTATTGCAGCAAATTTGCAGTTCTTCCCTTCCAATTTTCAGCTTGCAGCCCATCTCCTCCAATACCGGAAGGACAGCGCTGAGATGTTCGGGTTTTGTTCCTTTCAGTAAAATTTCTCCTTTTGCAGCTGCGCAACAACAAAGATAGGTCACTGCAACTATGCGGTCCGGAATAACGCGATATCGACAGCCCGTAAGATGATTTACTCCATGGATAGCAACTGTTCCATCCGAAAGAATTTTTATCTTTGCTCCACAAGCATTTAAAAAACCTGCTAAATCTAAAATTTCCGGTTCTCGTGCTGCATTGCGTATCACAGTTTCTCCTTCTGCAAGAGTTGCTGCTATCATTATATTTTCCGTTGCGCCAACACTTGGAAATGGCAAGGTGATTTCTGCTCCATGCAGTTTTTGAGGAACACTGCATTCAAGGCACTCTCCATCTTCCTGAATTTCCACCCCCAACTTTCTCAAAGAAGAAAGATGAATATCAATTGGACGGGGACCTAATTCACAACCACCCGGATAAGAAATGGTTGCTTTTTTACATTGAGCAATAATTGCTCCTAAAAATACAATAGAAGAACGCATCTCCCGCATTAAATTGTCTGGAATATCACAGGCAGAAACACCTGTCGACTTGATTGACAACACTTTTTTGCCATTCATGTCCGTTTCCCACAGCGTCTTGCAACCCAAATGTTTCAGGATATTTTCAGCTGCATGGACATCAGACAAATCCGGACAATTTTCAATTTCACACTCATCACATAGCAACGAAGCTGCAAGAATCGGGAGTGCTGCATTCTTTGCCCCATGTACCCAGACCTCACCATCCAGTCTGTGCAAACCGTCAACTATGTACCGATTAGTTTCCATCATTCACGCACCCTTTCTACATAGTCTGCTCTACAAAGCTATCCTATGCTATTGGTGCGGATTTGGTACCTTTGGTTGTATTTTATGAGATTTTACAGGAAAAACGCGGTGTTTTCTCTATTCCATATCAATTAGCAGAACGCAGAACTCGCATGAGTTCCTCGTAAATTTTTTCGTTTGCATCAATCATTGCCAATTTTTGGGCATTCTGACCCAGCTCGCGTAAACGCTTCGGGTCTTTTGCCAAATCTTCCACAGTGCTGCACAACAGCTCTCCTGTCAGGTTTTTTTCCTCAATCAGCACTGCTGCCTGATTTTTTACCAAAACCATTCCATTATGATACTGGTGGTTTTCTGCAACATTTGGAGATGGAATCAAGATAGAGGCTCTGCCTGCTGCTTCCAGCTCCGAAAGGGTGGATGCCCCGGCACGACAAATTACCAAATCAGCAGCTGCAAGGCAGTCATCCATATCATTGATATATTCCCGAATATCCACATTCGGATTTTTTTGGAAAACAGCCCCACGCTCGGTAAGCATCTGCGGAAAATCCTCCACCCCATATTTTCCTGTTGCATGGATATGGTGAATTCTCCCTTCAAAAGAGCTTTCCGGCTTGGTATGCCATGCTATCAGGTCTGCCATCGCCTGATTTAATCGGTGTGCTCCCTGACTGCCGCCAAAAGAAACAATGCAAATTTTATCGCCTATACCCAGTTTTTCCCTTGCTTTTGTTCTATCTGCATAGACAATTGACTCCCTGACAGGATTCCCCACAATAACCTCACGGCATTTAGGATCAAGATATTTTTTAGCTTCCGGAACTGCAAGCAAAATTTCATCTACATATTTTGAAAGGAGTTTTGTTGTTACACCCGGAAAAGCATTCGATTCATGGGATACTGTTTTAATGCCCATCTGTGCTGCCTTGCGAAGAATTGGGCCACTGACATAACCCCCTGTCCCCACAACAAGGTCCGGATTAAAATTTTCTATCAATTTTTTTGATCTTGTCGATGCCGTGGTCAGATAAAACAGTGACGAAATGTTGTACTTAATATTAAACCAAGTCAATTTTCTTTGGAAACCTTTAATGATAATTGGTGCAAAATCAAATCCGGCTTGAGGAACCAGCTTTGCCTCCATTCCTTTTGGGTTTCCGGCAAACAAAATTTGAGCGTCCGGCTGCTTTGCTTTTAAAGTGGAAGCAATTGCAATTGCCGGATTGATGTGTCCTCCTGTTCCTCCACAGGCAAACAAAACTTTCATTCTCTCTGATTCCCTCCGTCATTCCTTCTCATAATTTCCCTGCCTTGAAACTGCCAGCAGGATTCCCAACTCACCCAAAATCATACAAAGCGATGTTCCTCCATAAGAGAACATAGGCAAGCTGATTCCGGTGTTTGGGATCGTGTTTGTTACTACTGCAATATTCAAAATAGCTTGCAGACCAATCTGGGTGGTGATACCAACTGCAATTAAAGCGCCAAATCTGTCTTTTGCGTGCAGGGCGATGGTGTAGCCTCGCCAAATCAGCAACGCAAACAAAATGATGATGATGCAAGCACCCACAAAACCAAGTTCTTCGCAGACGATAGCAAATACAAAGTCATTTTGAACCTCCGGCAGATAAAGCTGCTTCTGTCTGGATTCACCTAAACCTACTCCCAATAAACCACCTGAGCCAATCGCCATCAACGATTGCTGTGTCTGATATGCGCCCCAGTCGGTAGTGGAAAACGGGTCAAGCCAATAGGTCATTCGAACCAAAACGTGAGCAAATTGCTCCGAGAAAAATCCCCACAACGTGAAAACCAATGCCGCAATACCCGCAAGACCAACTGCTCCAATTGTAATTAGGTGCTGCAGCTTTGCGCCTCCAACAAAAAGCATTGCCACTGTAATACCTGCTAACAAAAGTGTTGCTGATAAGTGAGGCTGCATTACAACAACTGCTGCTATCACAGCAAACAGCATAAGGTAACGGATGGTGCCCTCCCACAGACGATTCATCTTATCCTGATCCTTGCTCATCAAATGAGCAAATAATAAAATCAGGGCAAACTTTGCTACCTCAGACGGCTGAAAGTTAACCGGACCGATCCTTACCCAACGTCTGGCACCGTTTTCTGCTTCAAACAAATAACACGCCATACACAGGGCAATGGATACAGCATACAACGGCCATGAAAAACGTCTTAACCAATGGTAATTGATAAAGGATGCTGCAACCATACCTATAATGCCAATGATGGACCAAATTATCTGACGTCGAATATAATAAAAACTACTATCTTTATAAAAATAAGCCCTTGCATAGCTGGATGAAAACAGCATGACCAGACCGAATCCCAACAATGCAAGTGTCAGCAGCAAAAACGGAATATCAAAATCTCCCCAAAGATAGATTGGAGGTATTTTATGATTCCTGATATGTTTGACGCTTTGTGCCGAATCTTTGCCTGACCGACTTTTTATTGCCATTTGTGTTTTTTTTGCGCTAGTTGTCGGGCGGCTGTACTGTCTTCTATTGGGGTATGCCACCACATTGCCGCTTTTTTTTGTATTTTCTTTTGTACGTCCTTTTTTAGAAGCGGAATGTTCCTGCCGTTTTTTCAATCGTTTTCGCCGCCTTTCCTACTTAAACTATTGCTTTAAATTTACAGCAGCGACAACACTGCCAATAAACATCCGGCTGCTGTTACTGCGGAAAAAACAGCAACAATTTTCACCTCACTCCAGCCAGACATCTCAAAATGATGGTGAATCGGTGCCATCTTAAATACCCTTTTGCCGGTCAGCTTTACACTGCCGATTTGGATAATGTCCGAAAGGGTTTCTATAACATAAACAATACCTACAAAAAGCAGAATAACCGGCATTCTTAAACCAAATGCCAATGCAACTACCATGCCACCTAAAAACAAGGAGCCGGTATCACCCATAAATACTTTCGCCGGATGAAAATTCCACACTAAGAAACCCAAACATCCGCCTGCAAGAGCTGCTGCCATCAGATTCATCTGAACAAAGCTTTGGATTGCTGCAATTACCATAAATCCCATACCCGCTACCATTGTTACAGAAGCGGCAAGACCGTCGATGCCATCGGTAAGGTTTACCGAGTTTACAGCACCAACAATAATGAAGAGCATAATCGGATAATAAAAAATCCCAACATTAACCTCTTCAAAGAACGGAATCCAAATCATGGTTGTGTGTGCAAAGAAATACTCTGCTGCCAAATATAAAACTCCTATCAGCAGCTGTGCTGCCGATTTCTGCCATGCTTTTAAACCCAAGTTTCTTTTTTTAACAACCTTGATATAATCATCTATAAATCCAATCGCACCAAATCCCAGTGACAATAACAAACCGGCTACCAGGTAAAAAGTGCCGTGACCGGAAGCATCTGCAAGACCCTGAGAAGAAAAACGAATGGTGCACCATCCAACAGCACAGGCAATCAGAATACCGATAATAAACATAATGCCGCCCATTGTGGGTGTTCCCTGTTTGCTTTTATGCCATGACGGACCTATATCCAGTATTGTCTGTCCATAGTGCAGTTTATGCAAAAACGGAATCAGCCAAATGCCAATCACCGAAGAAATCAAAAATGCGGCAACCAGTGTCACCAGTAAAGCGATAAAATTCATCTTATTCTGTCAATCCTTTCTTTTTGCATCAGCTGGTATATCATTAAAAACGCTCATATAAACGGGAGAGCACTTCTTCCAGCTTCATTCCTCTGCTTGCTTTAAACCAAAGGATATCTCCCTGCCGAACCATAGACAGCAGGCTGCGTGTCATTTCTTCTTTATCGGTAAAATGAAGAATGGTCTTGTTGTTTTTTCCACTGCAAGCTTCTATTGCTCCTTGGCTGGTTGCCAAAGACTCTTTGCCATAACAATAGATAATGTCAATGTCTTCTCTTGCTGCACATTGACCTGACTCGTAATGTGCTTGCTGCGAGTAATCTCCCAACTCCAGCATATCACCCATAATCAGGATTTTTCTGCTAGCTCCCTTTTTGGGGCGTTTCATTGAACCGAAAGCTTTAATTGCAGCTCTCATTGAATCCGGACCTGCATTATAACAATCTTCGACTACACAAATTCCGTGACGTTCCACAACCTTTTGACGCATTCCCGAAGGTTTATATCCTGTCAATGCCTTTATAATAATCTGTGGGTCCATGTGAAACTCTCTGCCAACTGCAAAGGCAGCCAGGGCGTTTAAAACATTGTGTCTGCCGATGGTTGGAATAACAGCAGGATATTCTTTTCCTTCACAAACAATGGTAAAAGAAGTTTTATTTTCTTCTTCGCAAACATCTTTACCCTTTATATCACACCCATCACTTTCCAACCCATAATAGATAACCTTCATGTTTTGAGATTCCAATGATGCTAAAAGATCATCATCGTGGTTTAAAATCAGTGGGGAGCCTTCTTTCATACCCTCTACAATTTCCAGCTTTGCCTTTAAAATTCCTTCTCGGCTTCCAAGATATTCAATATGCGCAACACCGATGTTGGTAATGACTGCAAGGTCCGGTTTTGCCCTGCGGGTCATGTCGGAAATTTCACCAAAGCTGTTCATACCCATTTCCAACACTGCTGTTTGGATGGTGTCATCCAGATGAAACAAAGTTTTCGGCAATCCTACACGATTGTTAAAGTTACCTTGTGTCTTTAAGGTTTCGTACTGTGCCGAAAGCACCTGTGCAATCATCTCTTTTGTTGTTGTTTTTCCAACACTTCCTGTAATAGCTACCATACGAAAGTTAAATTTATTGCGGTAGTAACCCGCTAAATCCAAAAAGCCCTGCTCAGTATCGTTGCAGACAATAAGCTGTTCTTTCGGAATGTCCTGACAAAATTCTGCTGCACCTTTTTCATCTACCAGAGCATAAGATGCCTTATTTCTCAAAGCTGCTCCTGTATACTGGTGACCATCGAAGTTTTCACCTCGCAGTGCAACAAACAGGCATCCTTCTTTATCTCCGTCCTCCGGCTGTGGACGAGAATCGGTTGAGATTGCTGTAATCTTTACCTTATTACCCCAAAAATAATCTTTTTTACATCCGACCGCCTGTGCGATCTCTTCCAATGTCATTGGCATCATAATAAAGTACCCTCCAAATCCTCTCGGGCTATTTTAGTGATAGCCTAGTCTTTATTTCTACGACACAAAACAGATATGCCCATAGACCCTCATTATATCACATTATATTTTAAATAGAATCCTTTTTTAGAATTGCTATGATTTATTTCTTTCTCTATATACCATCTTTTATTGTATGAAAAAGTGATTGCACCAATTCTTTCTCGTTAAAATAAATTGTTCTGTCTTTTAAAACCTGATAGTCCTCGTGTCCTTTCCCTGCCAACAAAATTATGTCACCCGGACGACTGTTTTCTAATGCCCACACAATCGCTTGTGTTCTATCCTCTATTATCCTTGCACGTTTTCCTGCCGGGTACAGACCAGGCATTGCATCTTCAAAAATTTGTTTGATAGGATCTTCTCTCGGATTATCCGATGTCATAACTATAAGGTCTGCATTTTCACAAACTGCTTTTGCCATCAATGGGCGTTTCATTCGGTCTCTTCTTCCCGGGCAACCGAATACCACAATCATTCTACCCTTACAAAATTTTTTTATGCTCCTAAGTACTTTCTCTAAACTATCGGGAGTATGTGCATAATCTCTCAAAACTGTAATTTTTCCATCGCTAACACATACCTCTGTTCTGCCGGGAACCCCCTTACAACTGCACACTGCATCTACAGACTTTTGAAAAGGAAATCCGCAGCGAAGAAGTGCTGCCACTGCTCCCAGCAAATTTTCCACCGAAAACTCACCCGGAAGATGTAAAACAGCAGAGGCTTCCTCCTGCTTAAACATCACATTGCACTCGCATCGGTTAGAATAAATCTGTACATCCTGTGCAATTAAATCCCCTTGTGTGTCTGTTCCAAAAGACAGAATCGGCATTTTGTTGTTTTCATCCTGTGATTGTAATTCGCAAAACAACCGCTTTCCATAATCGGAGTTTAAATTCACCGCTGCTGAAGATGACTGGCAAAAAAGCTTTTTCTTTGCTTGATAGTAACTTTCTACATCAAGGTGATAATCCAGGTGTTCCGGTGTCAGATTGGTGAATACCGAACAGGCAAAATTGCATCCATACAGCCTTTTTTGCTCGATGGCCTGAGAAGATGCTTCCAAAACAACATAATTGCAGCCGGCTTTCACCATTCTGGCAAGCATTTCCTGAAGCTCCCAGGCATCCGGCGTTGTATATTTTGATGGAAATTGAAGCTCTTTCCCAATTTTATTACAAATCGTCCCAATCAGTCCTGCCTGAACTCCCAATGTACACAGTGCATGATGAACCAGCCATGTGGTGGTGGTTTTTCCGTTTGTTCCGGTAACGGCAATCATTTTTAACTTTCTGGACGGATGGCCGAAGAAAGCAGCACACAGGCGGCTGTAAACTTCTCTGGTATCCTGAAATATCAGCTGATTTGGTATTTTACAGTCATGTTGGGCAACCACCAGTTGTGCCCCTCTGCTGAGGGCATGGGTGATGTGCTGATGCCCATCCCCCATGCTTCCTTTAATGCAAACAAAAACGCTGCCTTTTTTCACCTGTCTTGAATCGCAGGTAATGGAACTGACCTGCTGTCTTGGAAGATTATTTCCCGGGAAAATCTCCGAAAAAAGCTCTCTTAAATCCATCTTTATCATACCTCACACTTTTGCCGAAAAAGCAAAATCTAATTCCCTGACTGTGCCGTCTGACCTTCCTGCTGTTCCGATTCTTCTTTTTGGACATTTACTGTAACAATAGAACCGGTGTTTGCCGTAGAGCCTGCCGGTGGATCTTGAGTAACAACAATTTCCTCTTTGCCCTCTGTGACCTCTCCAACAATGTTGATATTAAATCCGGCATTGGTAATCAGCTGATTTGCATCGCTGACACTGCGTCCCACAACATCCGGAACAGTAGCAATGCTGTCCGCTTCTTTCTTGTCAGTGTAAAGGATAACCGTTCCGCCATATGGTAATGACTTTCCTGCTTCCGGAATCTGTTTTAGAACGGTAACTCCTCGACCTACAATTTCCGTTTTTAAACCTGCACGTCTAATCAAACTTTGTGCGTCATGCGGCTGCATGGTAATATAGTTGCGAACGGTAACTTCTTCCTGTTCTGCCTTTTGTGCATCGGTAAAGGTGGGTTCATAGCCAAGGTATGGCAAAATATCTTCCAGCATTGCACCAACTACCGGAGCTGCAATGGTAGAAGACTGTGCGTTACCAACCACCGGTTCATCCAGTGCAACAAGAACTGCAATTTTCGGATCATCTGCCGGAGCAAAGCCAAGGAAGGACAGAACGTTTCCGTACTGAATACCGTTTTCATCAAAGTTATCCAGCTTTTCGGAAGTACCTGTTTTACCACCAATACGATAACCCGGGATTCCTGCATTTCTACCGGAAGCATCAGAACCTCCTGCTACAACCTGTTCACCCAAATAACAAACAAGGTTGGAGGTTTCTTCCGAAATAACCTGACGCTTTACAATTGGCTGTGTGGTTTCTACAATGTTTCGGTCAGAGTCGATAACCTGTTTTACTACATACGGCTGCATCAGATTTCCGCCATTCAGCGAAGCTGACAAAGCAGTAAGCAGCTGAATTGCCGATACTTTAAATGTCTGTCCAAACGCACTTGAGCTCAGCTCTGAAATTCCCATATTTTTAGCAGTATAATGAATACCCATTGCTTCACCCGGTAAGTCGATTCCTGTTAAATCACCTAAACCAAAGCGGTCAAAATAGGTTGTAAAATTCTCTACACCCGTCTGCTGTCCAATCTCGATAAACGCCGGGTTGCACGAGTGTTTCATCGCTTCCATTAAATTTTGATAGCCATGACCGCCATCACTTCGTTTCCAACAGTGAATTTTATTTCCTGCTACTTCTTTGTATCCCATACAGAAATAGTTACTGTTTAATGTAACGCTGCCGGTATCTAATGCCGATGCTGCTGTAATCAACTTAAAAACGGAACCCGGTTCATATGGGTCCGAAATAACTTTATTTCTCCACTGACCGTTTTGTTCATCTAACAGCCATTCCCCAAACTCGTCTTCGGTCATACCACCGTTTAAAGCTCTGGAATAAAGATTATCATACAGCAAATCTTCTTCTGTAACCTCTTCCACTGTTAATTGCGGCGCAATTGTCATCATTCCTTGCTGATTTTGCTGGATCATCTGGTTTTGCTGCTGTACATCCGGCTGTTGTGTATTATCTTGCTGCGGTATCTGATTTAAGTTTTCCGCATTTTGCTGTCCATCCTGAGTTTGATTTGTTGTTGGAGCAAATGCCTGCTCTCTCTTTTTTTGCAGTTCTTTCTCCAAACGCAGCACTACCTGTTTATCGGTTAATTGTCTTGGATTGTTTGGGTCAAAGTCAGGCTTACTTGCCATTGCTAAAATCTCACCGGTGTCCACATCCATAACAACGCCGATAGCTCTTTTTTTAACCTGATGTTCGTTAACGGCAATTTCCAAATGCTTTTCTACAAAGTGCTGAATTACTTCGTCAATTGTTAGGACCAAAGAGTTTCCGTCTTGTGATTCATAAAGCTTTTCATACTGAAACGGCATTTCACCGTTCTGACCATTTTTTGCCGCTACAATTCTTCCTTCGCTTCCGGTCAGTACCTTGTTATAATACGACTCCAGACCATAAGCACCACGGTTATCGTATGCGTTAACAAAGCCCAAAACCGATGCTGCCAAATCATCAAAAGGGTATACTCTCTTACTGCCTTGGCTTAGAGTAACACACTTTATATTATTTTCCTTAACAAAAGCTTCTATTTCGTCAGCCTTTTCCTTTTCAACCTTATAAGCAAGCACCTGCCAGTAAGAGTCTGTTTTTTTTGCTTTTTCACGAATTGTTTCTTCACTGACCCCTAAAATAGCCGGAATTCCGGTTTGAGGGTCACACAAAATTTTTAGCTCTTTTTCTCGAACTTCTTGTTTCTTGCTCAGGTTTGCCGGCTCTAATACGACGTCCCATACTGTCTTGCTGGTTGCAAGCGTTTTCATATTAGTATCATAGATTGATCCTCGGTGAGGGGCAATGATTGTATCTCTTAGCTGCTGATTCAGTGCCATCTGTTTATACTGATTTCCTTGTATAATCTGCAAGTAAAATAAACGAATAATCAGCACTGAACTACATAAAACGCTCAGTACAATCGCAATGATACCGATATTTCTTTTCATAATACTGTTTTTGGAGGGATTGTGCATATTCTGTTACCATCCTTTTCTCTCTGAAACAAAACAAGAGCTAAGATGCCTTACCACTTCTTAACTCCTGTCTGTCACAACTCGAAGCCCCTGCCGTTTTCCTCTTTGGCTTCGGTGTATCTATTCCATTGTATTTTTTGATGGTTTCAGATATTCCATCGCCTTGGAAAAGGTTTCTTTTAACTTTTCAAAAAAAGAGGTGGTTTTATGTTCCAGCGCATCAACACTGTCTCCGTCAGAAAAGCTGACATATGTAACCTGGTTTTCTCTTAGCTTTGACATTCCCATCTCTCTGGTTACGGTATACTCAATATTATTCAGTGCCATTGAGCTTTCCAGCTCTGCAGTCAATGTGCGATAATCGGATTGCAGCAGTTCCAGCTTTTGGTTGCTGTTGGTAATTTGCATTGTCACCTCGGTGATTGCCACCTGACTGAGGATAATTCCCAAAACTCCGACAAAGAAAATCGTAACACAGGTTGCAACCTTTACCACAAAATACCTTGTTTGCTGTGCCTGCCGTTTTTGCTTAACGACCTTCAGGTCAACTCTGGACTTTTGACTTTGGGTTTCAAACCTTCCAAAATCATATGCCAGATTATTTTGCTTTGCCATTGGGTACCAACCACCTTTTTACTGTATTTTCATGAAGTCTTTTTAGTATTCTAAACGCTCCAAAATCCTCAATTTTGCGCTTCTGCTTCGGTTATTTTGTTCTATTTCTTCTTTTGTTGGTTCAATTGGTTTACGAGAAACCAACTTTGCCCTTGGTTTTTTTCCGCAAACGCAAACCGGAAACTCCGGCGGGCAGGTGCATCCTATAGTATAAGATGCAAACATCTGCTTTACAATTCTGTCTTCAAGAGAATGGAATGTAATAATGCAAAATCTTCCGCCTGGTTTCAGGCGGTCAAAACTGCTGTCAATACACTCTTTTAAATAATCTAACTCATGGTTTACTTCAATTCTGATTGCCTGAAAGGTCTGCTTTGCAGGGTGACCTTTTCCTCTTTTTGCAGCAGCAGGCAACGCTTCCTTAATCAAATCAACCAGCTCAAAAGTTGTTCTTATCGGTTTTTCTTCTCTTGCCTTTAAAATAGTTGCTGCAATACGGGGAGCAAATTTTTCTTCACCATAATCCCTCAAAATACGAATCAAATCTTCCTTCGAGTAGGTGTTCACAACATCATAAGCACTCAAGCCATGTTGACTCATTCTCATGTCCAATTCAGAATCATGGTGATAAGAAAAACCTCTCTCTGCTGTATCCAGCTGGCGGGAAGAAACACCTAAATCCAACATGATGCCGTCTACCTTGTCTATTCCCAGCTCGTCAAGAATATGCGGAATATCTTTAAAATCTCCCGGTACAACCTGTGCTGCCGGGTAAGGCTGTAATCTTTGTGTTGCTGTTTGGATTGCATCAGGGTCCTTATCAATGGAAATCAGTCGTCCGCCTCTTTCGGGATCAAGCCGCTTTGCAATCTGAGTGGAGTGCCCTGCTCCTCCGGCAGTCCCATCTACATAGATACCATCCGGCTTTATATTCAATCCTTCTATGGTTTCGTTCAGCAACACTGATATATGCTGAAAATCCATCGCATTTCCCCCTGACAATCCATTACTCTATCAAAATAGCAAAAAATTTAAAAATCAAGCTCGTCCATTGTCTGTGCAATCATGTCGGCTGTTACCTGCTCGCACATTTGGTTCCATTTTTCCATGTCCCAAATCTCTGCTCGGTTAGAAGCTCCCACAATCATCAATTCTTTTTGCAGCCCTGCATATTGGCGAAGATTTTGCGGAATCAAAATTCTACCCTGTTTGTCCGGCTGCACCTGTGTTGCTCCAGCAAACAAAAAACGCTGAAGTGCCCTTGCCTTAGACAACGGCAGGCTATTGAGCTTTTGAGTTAAGTTATTCCACTCTTGTTCGGAGTAAACAAAAAGACACTCATCTCCCAAGCCTTTTGAGAGAATAAAACTGTCCCCAAGGTCTTCACGCAGCTTTGCCGGAAAGTTTACCCTTCCTTTGGTGTCCAGACTGTGCTGGTATTCCCCAATCAGCATCGCTACATCACCTCTAATTTTTACAAATGAAAAGAAAAAGCTCAACAGGAAATATACACCGCTTTCCCCTACTTTGCTCCACTTCTCTCCACTTTGTAATTATTATATCTTTCTTCACACAAAAATGCAAGTATTTTTCTACTTACACACTCAAATAATTTTGCGACAAAAACCGCTAAACTTCCGCTTTTTTTATATCTATTCTATCATTTTCCTCTTTTATCGTCTATTTTTTAGCTTACCAAAAAAGTCTTAATATTACTCTGTGTAAATCTTTTTTCGCTTCTTCTTTTCTAGCATCTTATACAAAAAGGCAAGAACAGAATTGTCTGTTCTTACCTTTTTCCTATAATTTATTTCTCTTGGAGAATTGTATCGTATATTTCTTTGGGCGTTTGTGCTGCAATCAATTTTTCCTTCACATTTGGTTCAGATAACGCCTGCGCAACACTCATCATTGCCCCGATATGTCCATCGTCTGTCGTTGCTGCAAGCATAAAAACCAAAGAAACAGGGTCGTATGCTTTATGACCAAACGGAACAGGATTTTTTAAAGAAATTAAACTGATCCCGCCCTCTTTTACATCCTCTTTCGGTCTTGCGTGAGCAACCGCAACCCCCTGTGTTAAAACAATGTACGGTCCCAATTCTTCTACCTTTTTGATTGCTCTTTCCACATATCTTTCTTCAATTTTTCCTTCTTCCAGCAACGGAGCTGCCGCTGCACGGATTGCTTCTTTCCAATCTGCCGCTTCACAGCCACAACGAATTGCTTCTTTTTGCAGATATTGTGTCAGCATCACAATCCTTCCTTTCCCATCAATTGCTGCATCTTCAAGGCTATACTTTTTTAATCATACACTATTATCTATTTTTTTACAAGCAAAATTCAGCTGTTTTCTGCGATCTTCCCCTTTTACCCTAACGATTATCAAAAATTTTCCAGCATCTTTTATAAGGCTAGGCTGATAGTTAACGATTCTACTGCAAAACACCATTTTCCTATTATTAAAAAAAGCAATCGCTTATTGTTTTCCTATAAAAATTATCAATTGCAATTTACTTGACTTTATCTCTTATTTTTTTTACTCTTATTTTATCAAAAATAAAACGGTTAAAACATCCACACCAGAACAATTTTATCAAACAAAAGGAAAGTGAACAGAAATGGAAATAAAAAAAGAATTGCCTGAAATTTTTGAAGAATTCGGTGACATGAGAAAAAAATCTTTTATGCAAGCCTATGAGTTGAAGCAGAAAAACATCCCCTTCATAGGAACTTTTTGTACCTATTTCCCTCAGGAAATCGCAATGGCAATGGGTGCCTGTGTGGTTGGGTTATGTTCTACATCGGATGAAACAATTCCTGAGGCTGAGAAAGATTTACCGCGCAACCTATGTCCCTTGATTAAGTCCAGCTATGGTTTTGCTAAAACAGACAAATGCCCTTATTTTTACTTTTCTGATCTGATTGTCGGTGAAACGACCTGTGATGGCAAAAAGAAAATGTATGAATATTTAGGTGAATTTAAATCTGTATATACTATGGAACTTCCAAACACTCAAAGTCCTATTGCCTTAGAATTGTGGAAAAAAGAAGTTATAAAGCTAAAAGAAAAATTAGAATCTCAGTTTGAAACCACCATCACCGAAGAAGAAGTCCGTAAACAAGTAAAAATTATGAACAAGGTTCGTCGTGCTCTGAAAGAATTTTATTCTTTAGCAAAAAGCGAACCTGTTCCTATGCTGGGACAAGACCTGTTTAAAATTTTATACGGTTCTACTTATAAATTTAATAAGGAATCTCTTTCAGAAGAAATTCACGCACTCGCCCAAAAAATCAGAGAAGAATATCAGGAAAATCCAAACAAATATCCCAAAGCTCCTCGTATTTTAATGACAGGGTGCCCTATTGGAGGTGCCTCTGAAAAATGTATAACCGCCATTGAGAACAACGGCGGACATGTTGTTTGCTTTGAAAATTGTTCCGGAGCAAAAGCTTGTGACCGAGAGGTTGACGAAAATAATCCGGATATCTACGCTGCCATTGCAGAACGCTATTTGAGCATCGGATGCTCTGTTATGACACCAAATTCAAATCGCTTGGAATTGTTGGATCGATTGATTGACGAGTATAAAGTTGATGCTGTTGTTGAAATTACATTACAAGCTTGCCATACCTATAACGTGGAAAGCCTCAGCATCAAGCGCTTTGTAAATGAGAAAAAAGGACTGCCTTACATGGCTGTCGAAACTGATTACTCCACCGCAGACATCGGTCAGCTGAACACCAGAATGGCTGCTTTCATCGAAATGCTGTAAGGAGTGACACATCTATGCTCACGTTAGGAATTGATTCCGGTTCAACCACTACAAAAGCTGTATTGTTTGACGGCAAAGAAATTGTTCAAACCCAAATTCTTCCAACTTCAGCTAATCCTAAAGAAAGCATCACCCACCTGTATCACCTTTTATACAACGATGATGTTGCATACACCGTGTCCACCGGATACGGCAGATCTTTACTTGATCAGGCTGATAAACAGATTACAGAGATTACCTGTCATGCACGGGGTGCAGCCTTTTTAAATCCGGATATACGCGCTGTGATCGATATCGGTGGGCAGGATTGCAAAGCAATTTTACTGGATAACGGTTTAAATGTTGTGGATTTTATTATGAATGATAAATGTGCTGCCGGAACAGGACGATTTATTGAAGTGATGATGCGTATCCTTGAGGAAGATATTAAAAACATTGACCTTTTTGTACAAGGGCATCACCCTGTCAATATCACCAGTATGTGTACAGTTTTTGCAGAGAGCGAAATTGTCAGCTTGCTTGCTAAGGGCGTGGATAAAGGAGATATTGCTCTTGGAATCATCAATTCCATCTGTCGCAGAACATCTTTTTTTGCACAAAAGCTTCATTTATCCGGCGATATTTTTTTCAGTGGCGGTCTTGCACAGTTTGAAATTTTTCGCTCTTCATTAGAAGAATATTTAAAAATCCCTATATACACTTCGCCGCTTTCTCAATATGCCGGTGCCATTGGTGCTGCGGTCATTGGATACAATAAAGTAAACCGATGATTTTTAAAGAATAATTTATATATGCTAAAAAGGCATCCGATATTCTAATGAAATATCGGATGCCTTTTTTACTATTATTTTAAAGTTGTTTTTACCGATGAGTCTTTTCGTGACATAACTTCTTTGCAGCCTTTTGGCACCTGCAAAACCATTTTTAATGTTATTTTTTCCTTAGCAGGCAGATAATAACTATGATACGTCAATTGTCCATCCGACATTGTATCTATATTATACATATTACAGCTATACTTATCTGACGTAGAAACAGTATATTCCGGAAAGAAATAATCTCCAACTGCTGTGCTGTTTTCCACCGATATCGTCATTAAGTAGTAGTCATATAGTTCAAAATTTGCTGTTGTCTTTTGAAGATATTGCTTTATTGTATTTTCATCCAGCTTTTGTTCTGCTTTTATATCGGTCAAATGAATATTGCTGTAATCTTTTGTTTGCAGTCGAAACATTTCTTCCTGAATCGTAGAAAAACAAACCCCAACAAGAAAAACTACCCACAAAATCTTTGCTAATTTTCTCATTGTTTATTCCCCCACTTCTGTAAGATTGACTGTAATCTTTTTCTCTGTCCTTTTTATATGCACAAAACTTAAATCTTTATTTTGTTGCACACACAAGCTTAATTGAGGTTTTGGTTTTCCCTCTTCTGCTTGTGGCACTAAAAATAGCACCCCATATTCTCTATCGTCGTAATAATATTTAGACCATATTTCTATCTCTTTCCCTTTCAAAATTTCTTTTTCTATTTCCCATGATACGAACGGCATATAAATCATTTCTTCTCCCCGAAGATAGATTTCTGCTGATTTAGGGCCATCACCTCTTGTGGCATCCATTTTTACCAGGAGAGCTTCCATTTTGTCAATCTTCACATCTTTTTCTTCTTCAATTTTACCAATAATCTCCTGACTGAGCGGTATACGTTCATATCCTTTTATTCTGAAAGTTGCCCCGTTTTCCAAAGTAAAAGGTTGGTTTAATTGATATGTTTCTTCTTCTACATATTGCAATTCTTCTGACAGCGTTTTAGAAATTACATCCACTGCTACCTCGGAACCTTTCGACAATAAAGGAATAAGAACTAAAAGAACAACAAAAGATTTTATTAAAAATAAAAGGCAGGAACCTTTCTTTTCTTGTGTCGGTTCATTGTTTGAGTAGGTGTCGTTCTGGTTTCTTTGATATTTCCTTGATTTAGATGATCTGTCAAAATGTATTTTTCTTTCATTGGTATCGTTGTCATAATTACCTTTGTATTTTTCTTTGTAGTATCTCTCATTATCTTGTTCTTGGTCATATGTATTGGTATTAGCCGACCATGAAGATGAGCCTTTTTGCTCATCTCGATCAAATTGGTTATAGCTTCCGCAATTTGGACACAACTCATCCTTGTCTGTATTATAGCTTTTCCCGCAAGACTTACATACAATTCTCATATGTTTGCCTTCCTCCTTTTTGTCACATATTGATTTTCCGCATCATAAGATAAAGGGAAACTAATTGAAATGGGGTGCTAATTTTGCCCAAAATTTATTTAAGTCCTTCTACCCAAGAATTTAATCTCTATACCAATCGTGGCAGCGAAGAATATTGGATGAACAAAATTGCCGATGCCATGGAACCCTATCTTCTAGCGAGCGGTATTGAATTTGTACGAAACGACCCACAAAAAACGGTTGTCAATTCCATTGAACAATCCAATTTATCACACTATGGAATGCACGTTGCTCTGCACTCCAATGCTTCCCCTGAAGAAATGTCCGGGCTTTTGCGTGGCAGCGATGTTTATTACCGTCCGGGAGATTCTCAAAACGCTCAGCTGAGCCAACGGTTTGCCAAAATTGTGGCAGAAGAGCTGCAAAAAATCTATCCTATTCCCCAAAGAGTGAATGCAAGACCTACCAATCAGCTAGCCGAAGTGCTGCAAACCCTCTCTCCTGCTGTTTTAATTGAGCTTGCTTATCACGACAACCCACAAGATGCCCAATGGATTCAGGAAAACGTGGATAACATTGCCCGTACCATTGTAAAAGCACTCACTATCTACTTTGGTATTCCCTTTGCAATGCCTCAACCCATTAGAACCGGAACGGTAAATACCGGTGGGGCAAATTTAAATATCCGCAGTATGCCTTCCACCTCTTCCACCATCGTTGCTGTTGCGCCCAACGGCTCTCAGCTCACGGTTTATTCTCAAAGCGGGGATTGGTATGCGGTTCGTTTTAAAAACGCTACCGGTTATGTATATGCTCCCTATGTCATTATATCACAATGAAACAAAAACTTTCTATTCCTGAGAAAGTTTTTGTTTTAACCCCGGGAGCTCTTGTTCAATTTTACAATTAAAATCGTTTTGAGCTCCACAGTAGGGACATTCTACCAAAACATCATAGATTTTTTCAGTTACAAGCATGATGCCTGTTGCCTTTGCAGTGGTTTGGTCCGAAGGAAGTAAATGCCTGGCATAACCTTCATCCTCCTCTGACTGATAGTACCATGTAAAGTTTTTTGTGCATTTTTGGCATCGACAAATATCTTTATACAAAGCCATTGTTCCATCAATCCTCCCTTTATTTAGACATTATATCATTCTTTTTCTCCTTGTTCCAGTAGCAACGTTATTTTTTGTCATCTACGCTGTTTTATGATATAATTTATAGGAAGCTTATAATGTTACTGAAACCATAAAGGAGAAATTTTATGATGTCTATCATTCCTTCTGTTGCAATGACCCATGCAGGAAAGTTTCACGCAGATGATGTCTTTTCTGCTGCATTGCTTCGTATACTTAATCCAAACATTCGTTTTGAGCGTGTACTTTCTGTTCCGGAGGACTTTGACGGAATTGTTTTTGATATTGGCTGGGGTAAATTTGACCACCATCAAAGTGGTGCCCCTGTTCGTGAAAACGGCGTTCCTTATGCCGCTTTCGGGCTGCTTTGGAAAGAATTTGGCAGCGAACTTTTAGGAGAGGAAGCCGACTCCTTTGATGAACATTTTATTCAGCCATTAGATTTAGAGGATAACACGGGTTGCGGTCATCCACTCGCTTGTGCAATCAGTGCATTTAACCCCTGCTGGGATTCTGATGAAGATCCGAATGAAAACTTTTTAAAAGCCGTTGATGTTGCCTTTGCCATCCTTTCCCGCAAAATTGAGGAAGTTAACGGTATCCGCCGTGCCGGAACTCTTGTGAACAACGCAGTCAAACAGATGCAGGATAAAATTGTGATTTTGGAACGTTTTGCACCGTGGAAACAGTTTGTTATCCAATCGGATGCAGAGTTTGTGGTTTCCCCTTCTCATCGAGGAGGATTCAGTGCACAAGGAGTCCCTCTTACCCTGCAAGATAACACACTGCGTCTGCCTTTCCCAAAGGAGTGGGCAGGAAAACCGGCAGATGAGCTGCAAAAGCTTACCGGAATTGCGACATTACGTTTTTGCCACAATAATCGATTTTTAATTTCCGCCGACACCCTGCAAGACGCTGTGGATGCCTGCAAGCTGACCCAAAAGCTTTCCCATATATAATTGTAAATAACAAAACAGCAGTATCAAGGAATCAGAAATCCTGATACTGCTGTTTTTCTGTTTTCAAAAATTCATCGATAATTTACCGCAAAACAAGTTGCTTTTACATGATAGTATAATGAAAGTGATACCGATTTTTTGTTCTATTTTTGGAGGCAAGCTGTCAATTTTGCAGAAATTTCATCCAGCTCTTCTGCAGTTGGTTGTTGCTCCTCCCTGCCATTCATGCGAGATAGAGCCGTTTTTGCTTGTGTCATAATCTCTTTCATCTTCGGGTCATCTGCACCTTTTAGAATTTCTGTCAGCTTTTGCAGACGTTCCATTGCAAGAAAAAGTTCGTGTTCTTTGCTGACTTCATGAATTAAATCGGCAAATTTCCAATTCTCGTTATGACGGGTAATCACCATTTTAACCGGAATATCAATTTCCTGCTGCTTCATTGCGTTTAACAGACGGTCCAAACGGGTTCCTGCAATTCCCCCTATTGCCATTGCAGCTATCTGAGGGTACTCTTTCTGTTCTTGCGTTTTTTCGGTTACAGCCGGTCGATAGCCTGCCAGCTCTCCGGTTGTTTTATCTAAATCTTCTTCCTTTAACAGTCGATATTCTATCTTCATTTCGTCCAAAACAGCCGGCAGCTTCTGCCCATTCTGCGCCTGCTCGTGATGATAGAGCAGAACAATTTCCTTTTGAGGAGCAATTTTTGCTTTCATGCGGTTTCCTTCTTTCTGTCAGCATTTGGGTGTTATAAACCCTGTCTTATTGTACCACATCAAATGCCCCTTTTCCAGCATAGGCGATTAATTTACACATGTTCATCGACCTGATGATGCTTCGATTCCAATCCGGGACGGTCAATATTGCATTTGACATAAATGTTAATCTTTGTATCATCAATCACTCTTTCCCAGTCTTTTCCATTTTCTTTCCAATATTTGGGTTCATATTTTTTTATAAACTCCGAATATCGAAAAATATCACATTTTTCTTTATAAAAAACTTTATCTATGGTTTTTTGAACTGTTGCCTTAATCTGTTCCGCAACTTCATTTTCTATTTCTTCCAATTCTCCCATCAATGCACCGCTGCCGCGCTCAAAAGTTACCTCCTTTAAATTTCCTCTACTTTCAATATTTAAATTCAAAATCGGCTTTCCATTTTCAATCTTCACCTTCACTCGACTTTTGCTTTGATTGATTTCTACCGATGCCCTTGATTGATTTTTCTCTCCAAAATCCACTGTCATCATTGCTATGGGTAATTCGTCCGTTGCCCATAACACTCCTCGTGCCTCTTCTACCGAAAGCAAGGTTTTGACCTTCCCGTCTTTACAGACAGCCATTCCCCCAATCTTAATAACCGGCTCTCCGTTTTTTGAAGGAACAATATCTATCCATGGCAAATATGGTTCGGAACAATCACTTTGCAGACGATTCATGATATCACGCAAAGTTGGACGACCCAGCAAGCCGTTTTTTTGACCTTGCTTAATCAAGGTCTTTAACTGTGTTGGCACAGTACCGGCTCCCCTTTGTACTTTGATAACATCTTCTGCTTTATCTTGTGCCATAACAATGTATAGCTCAGGGCTTACCTCATGGTTCGAGTTAAAAAAGCTAAGCACCTTTTCCAGCCCCTGTTCTGCCGCTTCTCTGCCAATTACCAGAAAGGTGCTGTTTCCAAAAAAAACTTCGTTTCCTGTGTATTGACTAACCTTACTGATTGCCTGACTGATACTTTTCCCCTTTACCTGAGCAATTTTTGTTTCTGATTCCGAGCTTTTTTCCCCCGAATTTGCATTTGGAAAAAAGCGAAGCATTGTAAGGATAAAATCTGTTCCGTCAGAATCTACTCCAACCATCTTAATAATGGTGCGATTTTTAAGCTCTGCCGAGCTCATACATCCACTCATGGGTAATACCAGCAAAAGTATCAGCATTAAAGATGCAAATCTTCTCATTTTCATTCTTGCTCCCCCTTGCTGCTTTGTTCTGTCTGTTCTTGCTTTGATTTTTTCCACTGTATCAACATCAGGGTAAGCGGCAAAAGAAGCAGCAGAAAATATACCGGGATACCACTTGCCAAAAAGCGATAAATGAAAACAAACAGTTTGATATTTTCCAGCGACATCATAGACAGTATTAGTACAAAAATTGTATTCACCACAATCAATTTTTTACCAAAATGTCTGCAGGTCAGTTCATTCAGCATTCTTGAGGACAAGATCAGGTAAAGGGCAGATCGCATCATCGCCGTGCCCACCCAAATTGCAATGAGGATATAATCAAACCGATAAAAAACATTAGATCCTGATAGAACAAACATAGTATATATCGGAAAATTTCTGGTTCCTGCATAATTTCCAAGTACAATAATAGACGCAAATCCAACGGCTATTAACATAACGCTGATTAGTGTGTGGTACTTTAAAAAAGTTTTCTTTGCCGTTGTACTGTTCAAGTTAGATAAAAGTAAAGCAAAGGCAATCAACTCAACATTCTGAGTAAAATACATTGTTGATCCCTGAATCACCACTGATATACCATCATAAAACGGAGAGATGATATTTAGTGTATCAAAGAATTTCCATAAACCAAAACCAATCAACGCAGATGCAGCAATGCTAAGAATGAGTATGACAGAAGAAGCTCTGCTCAAAGCTTCCAGCCCCAAAAACGCAATATACAATACAGCTGCGCAAAAAATAATTCCGACACCCAATTGACTTGCCCTGGGATAAACTGCATCTGTCAGAAAAATGTTAAATTGGGTTACGGTTTCCACTGTCACTGCCATACAGGTTAGATAAAATCCAACAGCGGCAAACTTTCCCATGGTTGGTGAAGTCTGACTTGCTATCTCGTGCAGATTCATATTTGGATTTTTACGAATTAAAAAATATGCCGGCAGCAATGCAACGATAGTCAACAGATACCCCAAAACAACCGAAAGCAATGATGCTGTTCCAACAACCGATTTATGTGTGCTTGGTATAAAAATCAAAAGGATAAACAACCTTGCCAGTACCAGCAGTGTAACCATCTGTGCCGAACTGATTTTCGGAATCCTTGTTTGCGTGCTCATCATCTTTTATCTTCCTCTTCTTTCAGTCTGCTGCCCGGAAGATCTTGCACCTTCAAACGCAGCTTACCCAGTTTTATCCAATTACTTCTCCAAAAATTATCCCTCATATCTGCTTTGGAATAAGGGGTAGTCGGTGCTGTTACGGGAATTCCGAACGACTCCAAAGCACAAAGGTTTGTCAGCAGCAGCACAAATCCCACTGAAATGCCAAAAAGCCCCCATGTTCCGCCAACAATAATAAATACAAATTTCACTACCGCAACCGCCTCGTATAAAGACGGAACAACAAAGGAGCTCAACGCAGTTAATGCGACAACCATGACCATAGAGGAACCGATAATCCCGGCAGTTACCGCAGCGTCACCAATCACCAATGCTCCGATAATGCTGACAGCATGACCAACCGGTCTTGGAAGACGCAACCCCGCTTCTCGCATAATTTCATAAATAAAGTGAATAATCAGCGCTTCGCTCATCATCGAAAACGGCGTCTGCTGTTCGGATGCGGCAATATTATAAAGCAAGGTATCCGGCAGCATTTGGGGGCTGAACAGGGTGATTGCCACATAAAGTCCCGGCAGAAAAATAGAGATAAAAAATGCCACATATTTTATCATTCGGATAAAGGAACCATAATAAGGGCGATAAGAATAATCGTCCATACTTTGGAAATTTTCCGAAAACAAATATGGAACAATCAAAGCAAATGGTGTTCCGTCTACAAGGATTCCTATTCTCCCTTCATTTATTTTTGCACACAGTGTATCAGGACGCTCGGTGGTTCCCACTGACGAAAAAGGAGAAAGCGGTTTCCCTTCCAAATATGGTCGAAGATATCCCTGACTTAAAATAATATCGGAACTCAAGCTCCCTAACTTTTGTTTGACTGATTCTAAAATTCTGGGGTCAACTGTATCGGTCAAGTACACCAGAGAAATATCCGTTCTGCTTTTTTCTCCAATAGGAAACATTTCGAATTTTAAACTGGGTGAGCGAATTCTGCGGCGTATCATTGTTTGATTGATTCGTATTGGTTCTACAAATCCCTCTTTTGAACCTACAATGTTCATCTCTGTGCTGGGTTCAGAAATAGAACGAAAGCTAAAACCCTGCATTCCGCAGGCAATCCCTCGGTCTACCCCATCAATCAACAATATTACAAAGCCAGCCAGCAAGAAAGAAAACAAATCATCATAGGTAAAAAACTCTTTTTGTTCTCCTGAAAGCACTACATTCTTGCTAACCCATGATGCTATTGCATCTCCGTCGGCATTTTCCAACTTCAACTCACACAATGGTCTTACCATAGTCTGCATAAAAATCTGCGAGTTCACCATTCCCTCACTCATCAGCAGAGCAACCTTTACTCCGCTTACCTCAATCTGCCGATCCAGTAAATCGCTGGAATTTTGTGAAAAAGCCCGTATCTTGATCATATTTTCTGTTAAGTCTTTTTGAAGTCTTGTCTGTGCCTGCTTTCTGGTTCCAACGCCCTGTGGTATAGAGGTATCAAACAACCCACCTTTTTTATCAGAGGATGTATTCTCATTTTTAAAAAGGTTTTGTATCCAGCTTTTTTTCATTTCTGCCACATATCTGAAAAGCAGCTTTTATCCTGCTTTCTTTTCCAGATTTTTCTCCTTTCCTTGAATCGTTTTTCCAAAATAGTATCTGCATAATTTCTGTATTTTATTCCGATACTAGGTTTATGAAATTTACAAAGGAAGTGGACTGAATTGTTTATCTCGTTTTTACGAACTCTCATTCTCTATGCAATTTTAATTATCGGTATGCGGGTTATGGGCAAGCGTCAGCTGGGACAGCTTCAACCATCCGAGCTTGTAGTTACAATTTTAATTTCCAATATTGCCACCCTCCCCATTGAAAACAGTGACATACCCTTAATTTTAGGTATTGTACCAATCCTCACCTTAATGTGTTTTGAGGTTTTGCTTTCGGTGTTCACTCTGAAAGACCTACGACTTCGCAGAATTCTTTGGGGAAACACCCGTGTTTTAATCCGAAACGGACAGATAGATCAAAAGGCCCTTGCAACTCTGCGATATTCTGTAGATGATTTAATGGAACAGCTGCGAACTAACGGTATCTTTGATATTCGTGAAGTAGAATATGCTGTCACAGAAACCACCGGTCAACTTTCCATATGCAAAAAGTCACAGTTCGAGTCACTGAACGCCAAAACTGCCGGCATCAATCTTCCCAATACCCCTCCTCCTTCCATTGTCATCAGCGACCGCAAAGTAATTGATGAAGGACTAAAAAACTGCTCTATCACACCAAAGCAGTTGGAACGAATCTTAAAAAAAGAGGGATACTGTTCTGAGGATATTTTCCTCATGACCTGTACCCCTGATAAAGATTATTATATTATTCCTGTCCAGCAAAACTAAAAAGGAGGATTCTTTTGAAACGCTTATACACCTCTCTCATCGTACTGTTCATTATACTTTCCGTTTCCTTTTTTACCATAATCCAATGCAAAAATTTGTGCAGTGAAGCCTATTCCCAGGTTTTGCAAATCAAAGAAAATACAAAAAGCGACCGCCCACAAGAGGCAGTCGCTATGGCACAACAATTTTATAAATTTTGGAACAAATCCAAAAATTCTATGGTTTGGTATATTCGACATGAACCTTTGGAAAAGATTACTGCACTTTCTTCCCGTTTAGAAGCTCTTATACAGAATGATGACCTTGCGATGTTGGAAGCATATTGTGACGAACTTCTTGTTCGCATCAATGAGCTTTATCACAATGAAATTCCGAAATTGCATAATCTAATCTAATCTTCATTTGGCTCGCTGTTATTTTGTTCCTCCTGAATTTTTCTCAGTTCTTCCATAAAAGAATCGATGTCTTGAAACTCGCGATAAACAGAGGCAAAGCGGATATATGCTACTTGATCAATGCTGCGCAGCTCCTTCATTGCCAGCTCTCCAATCATGCGCGAACTCACTTCGCCTTCCAGTGAATTTTTCAGCTTTTGCTCAATCGTATCCACAATCTGCTCCAAACGCTTGAGCGAAAGCGGTCTTTTTTCACATGCACGCAATAAGCCATTTAACAACTTTTCTCGATTAAACGGCTCTATGGAACTATCCTTTTTTAACACCATCAATGGCGTCGTTTCTACAATTTCATAAGTTGTAAATCGTTTGCCGCAACGAATACATTCTCTGCGGCGGCGAATTTTTTCGTCTTCATCCGTCGGACGCGAATCAATCACTTTGCTTTCGGAATATTGGCAGTATGGGCATTTCATAGCTTGGCTTCCTTTCCATATATTACCTTACTTAAATATCGGGGTCTATGGGAAATAACGACAATTTTCTTAATATTTTTAGAAAGGTCATTTTTATTTCTAAAATATTTACCACCATTATAGCATATTATCTGCCCATTTGTACAATCATATGAATATTTTTTACAAATTTCCTAGAATTATTTTGAAAAATAAAAAGGCACAAAACAAAACAACGGAAAAAACTTAATACATCAAGAGAGCATTTGCATTTAAACAAGGAAAAACAGATGGAGCCACCACCTTCATCTTAGAAAACAAATCGGATAGGGATAAGCGTTTCTCAGATCTTATTATCTTTGCCGACTATATATTCTAAAATGATTAAATAGTGTGGTGATATACCTAAACAAGTCCTTTATTTTCTAGCCTGATGCAGCTATGGAAAAACCTAAGCATCGTCTTTGTTTATGTAAACATTAAGGTGCAACTCTGGTAAAGAAGATGAATAAAGCAGTGCGTCATACTAAAACTATGCTAACCCTAAATTTCCAAACAATTATGGATAATCTCAAAATACAGGAAAATATCATTTTGTGGAGTATTTCTTAATGAAATACATTTTTAGAATTGCTATCAAATACAAATAAGATAGCCTCTTCTTTGTCTGCTTTTATCATTTTCTTTCATTGTCAGTTTGACCATGCAACACAACTTTTTTTGAACACTCTCTAAAAAGATTCTCCATACAGACTGTTCAAAAAATCCTCTATAACGTCGTCAAGATGACAAAGAGATAGATTTTCTTGATTACATAATTCCGTCAAGGATGTCAGCTGTTTTCGATTGATTGTAATATCGTTTACTTGATACAACTTATCATCTCCCTGATAAACAGCGATTCCGTAATTACCTTTTATATCTCCTGATATCTTCAGAGTTGATGTTTCTTCCACTCTATATTCAATTTTGTGCATTGTAGGTTGTTGTTCAAAGTCATACGTTTCCAGCTTTCTCACCTCAAGTTACTTTTTCGATAATCTGAAAGTCACTTAGTTCGTTCTTGAGTTATTATAACACTACTGATATTAAAATTCTTCAAGCAAAATGCACAATTCCATCACATTATTTTATACCTATTGTTAATCATTCACTTATTTCAACACAATTATTTGTGTGCATTATCAATCATGTGTCGAATTTTGTAAATTGTGTGCAAAATATGCTATCCTTCTCTCAACATTTGCTCCAAATAGTGATAGCCTTCCCGGATTTCTCGCTCATGTTCATAACTTTCCTGATAAAGTTCCTGTAAAATACATCCTTCAAAGTTTATTTTTTTCAGTTGATTTAAAAAATTTTTTATATCCATCTTCCCTTTTCCCATCGGTAAACAGTCAAAGCTTTCATTACTGTCACTGATGTGAATGTGAACAATGCTGTTTCCAAGTTTTTCCAGATACTCCTCCGGTTTTTTGTTTGAACGAAGTGCTTGTTTTGTATCTAAAACAAATTTAATTTGAGGATAAAATTCCTTTAAAGCAAAAAAATAATCCGGTTCCCTGCCACGACAGCGGACAACATTTTCATAAGCAAGGCAAACTCCATACTCTTCCCTTGCCAACAAATCCATCTGTTTAATTTGCTCAAATGCTTTTTTCTGAGAAATGCGACTGAACAGGGAATCTCCATGAAAGACAACATATTTTGCTCCAAGATACTGGGCTGCCCGAAAATAGTGGCGGTAAATTTCTACACCATCCTCAAATCGTCCCGGATAATCCGTGAAAAAAAACAGTGGTTCGCTTCCTGAGGTGAATGGATGGATTGAAACGACATTCACTCCTGCACCTTTGCAAATTTCCGCTAGCTTATTTAGATAATTTTCTTTTAGCTCTCGAGGTGAATTAAAAAATATCTCAATATTAGGTATCTTCCATTCTGCCAAAGTACGAACTGATTCTATTGTTTCTTTCGGAAAGAAGCAGGCACTGGATATTCCAATCTGAATCTTGTTATCTTTCATTTAAAGGCTCCTCCTTAAATTGAAAAACTATCTTGCTGTCAGTTCTTTCATCAGTTTGGGAAGATCAATGGGGTTTTCAATGATATAATCCGCATTATGCTCTTCCAGTTCCTTTCTTCCACGAAATCCCCATGCTGCACCAACTGTTTTGATACCTGCATTTTTTCCGGTATCAATATCCACACAGGAATCTCCACAATAAACACATTCTTGAGGTGAAATTTCCATCTGCTCCAGGATAAGATACAGTCCGCTTGGGTCTGGCTTTACCGGTACCCCCGGACGGTTTCCTGCCACTAACACAAAACGTTCTCCAAACAGCTCCCTGCAAATCTTGCCTGCAAACTCATCCGGTTTGTTAGAAAAAACCGCAGTCTTAAGCCCCATCTCATCCAGTTGATTTAAAGCTTCTTCCATGCCTTCATAAGGCTTTGTATATTTCAGATAGTCCTGATGATAGTATGCTTTAAAAGCTGCTTTGACCTTGTCTGCAAGTTCTTTGGTATATTTTTCTTCCCCAATAGCACGCCTTATCTGCATATCTACACCGTTTCCCACAATCATGCGGTATTCTTCAATCTGATGCAGTGGCAAATTAAAGTCTGCTAAAGCTCGATTTGTACATTCACCCAAATCGTTTAATGTGTTACAGAGTGTTCCGTCCAAGTCAAAAATTACTGCTCGAATATTCTGCATCTTTGCTTCCTTCTTTCTTTAAATCACTCCTCGATTTTCTTTTCTTATTGTAATCATCTTTTTTCCTCTTGTCAAACACCTGCATTTTGAAAGACTCTTGAAGAATTTTAGATGAAAGATTATAATGAAAAGAGTATAAAATCTTTTCATGTTAACATAACAACATGAACCCAGATTCCAAAACAGGCAATCTGTTTGTACCTTATATAAACATTAGAAAAGGAGCAAACACCATGAACACACCATTAGCCGACCAAATGCGTCCGCAAACCATTGACGAAGTTGTCGGTCAAAGCCATATTCTCTCTAAAGATGGTATTTTATATCGCATTGCCCAATCGGGCAGGGCAACCAATTTGATTTTTTATGGACCTCCCGGAACCGGAAAAACAACCGTTGCCCGAATTATTGCAAAACAAGCCGGGAAAAAACTGTACAAGCTTAACGGGACCACCGCAAGCACCGCTGATTTAAAAGAGATTATCTCCTCTCTGGATACTTTTGAGGGTATGAACGGAGTTGTTTTGTATCTGGACGAAATACAGTACTTAAACAAAAAGCAGCAGCAAACTCTTTTAGAGTTTCTGGAAAACGGTCAAATTACTTTGATTGCGTCCACCACCGAAAATCCGTATTTTTATATCTATAATGCTATTATCAGCCGAAGCACAGTGTTTGAATTTAAAGCAGTATCTCCAGAAGAAATTGAAAAAGCTTTGGAGCGCGGTGTATCCATCTTGCGCAAGCAAGCACAGCAAGATCATCTTGAATTACAGGTAGAAGATCATGTCTTGCACAGCATTGCTCTTTCTTGCGGTGGAGATGTCCGCAAATCCATTAACACGCTAGAAGTTGCCTATATGTCTGCCCAAATAGAAGACGGTGTAAAATATATCACCGCTAAACAGATGCAGACCATTTCTCAGCGGGCTGCTCTGCGTTATGATAAAAGCGATGATGTTCATTATGATTTACTTTCCGCTTTGCAAAAATCGGTAAGAGGTTCCGATGAAAACGCTGCTTTGCATTACCTTGCAAGATTGCTTGAAGCAGGTGACCTCATCTCCCCTTGCAGGAGATTGCTTGTTATGGCAAGTGAAGATATTGGCATGGCATATCCGATGTGTTCTGTTATTGTAAAGGCGTGTGTAGACAGTGCTTTACAGCTGGGACTTCCTGAAGCAAGAATCCCACTGGCTCAAGCGGTGATAACGATGGCAACTGCCCCCAAATCCAATTCTGCTTATCTTGCCATCAATGCAGCCATCGCCGATGTCCGTGCCGGCAGGGTCGGAGATTTTCCCCGTTGTCTGCAAAACAAGCACTTTGATGGTGCTGAAGTGGAGAATAAAGGTCAATTTTATAAATATCCTCACGATTATCCAAACCACTATGTTAAACAGCAATATCTCCCGGACATTTTAAAAGATCGTGTATACTATCATTTTGGAGAAAACAAAACCGAGGATGCAGCTCACCGTTATCGAGATAAAATTTTAGCAGATTTAAAGGATGAATAATGCTAGAAGCCTTGTCGATTCAAAATTCAGAAATCCGCTTTACTTAAAACTATTAAAACATTCCGGTAAAACAAAAAGGTACAGGAAAAAATCCCTGTACCTTTTTTATTTTGTTATTTTGCCTCAAGCACCGGTTTATCCAGCAGTTTTGGCATTGCTTTTGTAATGAGAAATCCTACAACAGCGGTTAAACCTACTTCCGGAATCAGGAAGAACATATTATAAATCAGAGAATAGATAATATACAGCGATTTACCCGGGAACATCTCTACTAAAGTTTGTCCCCATGCAAAGAAGCCTTCCTGTGTAAAGAACCATTCGCCCCAAATACCAAAGAAGATGGCACCGGAAATAACATGAGCAATATAGCGGAATAAACCTGCTGTTAAAATACCGCAAACAAGTCCCACTTGTTTATTCTTGATTTTATTGCGGTAAATGCCACCGAAGCCAAGCATTGTATAAGCAATAACATAATCCAAAAGAAAAATTCCGAATGCCGCAAGCAGCGGGCTTCCGGAGAAAAATCCACCGTTAAACACACCGTTTTCTACTCCCAGAGCTGCTGCGCTGAAAGTTCCTTCAGCAATTCCCTGAATACCCTGAATCAGGCTGAATGCAAAGGCAGTCGCAACTCCCCATTTCGTACCATAGCGATAAGCGATTAAAACAATCGGTAACATACAGCATGGTGTCAGCGAACCACCAAACGGCAGTTTAAATAAAACAATAAAAGACAGGATAGTTGCTAAAGCAATCATCAATGCGCTCTCTACCAAGCGCTTTGTGCGGAAAGATTGGTTCATATTGATTTACTCCTTTCAAAAAACAAAAAATGCCGCTCCGGATAATTGAGCGACAGAAATCAAAATCATATTGCAGATCCCTCCGCCGGCATTACCCGGATCAGGTTTAGGGTTAAAGGATACTTTTCTCCTTTTCTCAGCCGCAATATGTTGCAGCACCCCTTCTTTTTAGCGTATACAGTTTAGCAAATTTTGTTTATTTTGTCAAGTTTTGCTTTTTTCTTTCCCTTTTACCTTAACTGATTTAGGTTTACCTCGGAAATTCTTAGTCGAATTGCACAAAAAGAGGACTCCATCATTAAAAGTGGTTCCCTTTGCTATTTTTATGTTTTGTTAGATAAATCAAAATAAAACTAACACTCAATGGTCGTTTTTTCTGCTGTTTTTGAAATAAGAATACATAAAACCTGCCCCAGCAATCAGCATACAAA
>JAHHTY010000016.1 GCA_020024325.1 Negativibacillus sp. | reverse complement strand
TACAGATACTATGATGTTTGAGGTAGAGAATAGGATCAGCTTTCTAGACTAAAATAAAGTAGAACTGTCGGGTTTGAGCGTTTGCTAAAGTAATGAATTCTCATAGAAACCAATGGAATGGCACTTATTGCGGTTTCTTGCGAAAAAGATGAGATGTAGAAGGCGTGATTTTGAGGATTGCTTTTAATCTGCACAAGTATCGCTTAAAGCAACTGCATAGACGAGAGGCCGCCTGAAATTATAAGAAAATACCCTCTGAATTTTTGAAAAATCCAGGGGGCTGTGGTTGTTGTACCCGTTTTGACAGAAAAATTAAAAAATTGATAAAAAGTAATGCAGAGATTCCAAATTGGAATCTCTGCATTTTTCGTAGGGTTGTTTTTGTACAGACCCTTTATTTTTTTATCCGATTTTTTTAGCGTAAAGGTTACAGTATCGCTTAAAGACATATTATTAAAAAAGATTTTAAGAGATGATGGAGCGTCTGTGAAACCTGCCTTTTAAACTTTAATGTGAAAAGATAATAAAAGTTTAGTCTTTTAAATTCTTTTGCCTTTTCAGTATCATTTCGGGTATTTCCTTATATCGCTGAAAGACATAATTTTTTATTTCTCTTTGCCATCTGTAAGCCGTAACAGCAAAACCACCCGCAAAAAGCATAAAGGCAATTTCAAAACTATATCGGTAAGAAAGGGCTTTCAGAATAAAGTAACTGATAGCAGAGGAAATAAAGGCTGCCGTTAAATAAATTGCAATGACATATCGCTGCACAGCTTGCGGAGTTATTTGCAAAAAGAAATTGTCCCATTTTTCACTGCCGGTCTTTAGGCTTTTTCCTTTTATCCAAAGCATGAAAAGGAAGATAGCTAACGCTCCTCCTTTGGTTAGAAGTATTTTTACTGCAATCACTATGGCTAAAATAATTAGTTTCATCATAAAAACCTCTTTAATAATTGTAACGCTTTTTATTTTTTATAAATATGATACAGGACAGACAGATTGCTGCAAACTCCGCAACAGGGGTTGCCAGCCAAACACCCGTAACACCAAAGACAGCGGGAAGTACCAACATGGCAATGACCATAAATACAAAAGAACGCGAAAAAGCAAGTACAGCAGAAACAACTCCGTTGGATAACGCCGTAAACATTCCGCTTGCAAATATATTAAAGCCAATGAAAATAAGGGCAAAAGAACAAATATGGTTTCCCGTCACCGCTAAATCGAAAACAGGGTTGTCCGAGCGAGCAAATACCGATACAAGCGGTTGTGTGAGTATAAGGGAAATACCCAAAGTAACAACAGCCATAAGACCAATGGTCTTTAAACTCATTTGTATCAGTTTTTTTAGCTTTTCATGGTTTTGCTCACCATAATAAAAGCTTATCATAGGGGCAACCCCATAGGAATATCCTGTGTAGAGGGAAGTTGCAAACATCAGTACATACATGATAATGGTGATTGCCGCAACACCGTTTTCGCCCACATATTTTAACATGGTCCAGTTAAACATCATAGTCACAATCCCGGTCACCAATGAGGTTGCCATTTCCGAGCTTCCGTTTGTGGCAGCATGGAATAGGGTTTTCAGACGACATATCGGCTTTACGAAATGAATCAGACTGTTTTTATTCGAGAAGATAACCATTCCCACAACCGCTGTTACGGAATATCCCAAACCGGTTGCGATGGCTGCTCCTGCAATCCCCATATCCAAAACGGAAATAAGTACATAGTCAAGCACGATATTTAAAATTCCCCCTGCAATGGAACATCCCATAGAAAGGGCAGATTTTCCGGCAGCAATCATGTAAAGTGTAAAGTTGTTCATTAAAAGAATCGGTATTGTAAAAATCAGGTATCGACTCAAATAAAGATGACAGTAGGAAAATATTTTAGCGGACAGAGCCATGCTTTCAAAAATCATATCCATCAAAAAATATCCCAAACAAGACATGATAAACCCAACAACAACATTAACAATAATTAAGAAAGTGAAATCCTCGTTTGCTTCTTTTGTTTTTTGCTCGCCTCTTTTTTTCATAATAACAGCACTGCCGCCTGTGGCAAGCATAGTGGAAATTGCCGTTACAAGGGCGATAATAGGTGCTGTCAGATTGACGGCGGATAAAGCATCTGTCCCTATTAAATTAGAAACAAACAAGCCGTCCACCATCGTATAAAACGACATAAAGACTGTCATAACAATGGTTGGTACAGCAAATTTCAAAACATTTTTTAACGTTACAGGTCGGTTGTACACATTTTCGGTTGGTATCATAAAAAAATCCTCCTTGTTTTTCCTTTGTACGTTGTATATAATAAACCTTACAGTAACTGTACAGTCAAGGGGGAAAAACATTGGAAGAAAAAAATATATTGTTCACCATCGGGCAATTTGCTGCCCTGCATGAAATCAATAAAAAAACGTTAATGTGGTATGATGAAATCAATCTGCTAAAACCCGCATACATTAAGGAGAACGGCTATCGTTATTACAGCTATCAGCAGAGTGCTGAGCTGGAAACCATCTTAATGTTGCGTGAGCTGGGTGTATCTCTGGACGAAATTAAGCATTTTATGAGCCATCGCACAATTGAGAGTTTTGACTCTCTTTTGAAAGAGAAGATAAAAGAACTAAGCCAAACAATTTCACATTTAAAGTCTGTGAAAAAAATATTATCCAATCATCAACAAGACATGGAAATGCTGCGTTCTTTGGATTTGTCCACCATTAACCTGGTGCAAAAACAAAGCTGCTGTCTTGTAATGGTCCCGATAACATCGGATATATCTTTTGAGAAAGGGATTGAGGAGGTGATTGCTAAAACAAAAAAATATCAACTTCGACGGTTGCACGACGCTTCCTATGGGTCGATGATTTCGACAGAAAAACTATCTTCGGGCAATTTTGATGAGTATGATGCTTTATACATTGAAATGCCTTATCCTGTTTCAAAAAAAGGGCTTCACTTGCAGCCGAAAGGGACATATCTTCGAGCCTTTTATAAGGGCAGTTGGGATAAAATTTCGGATAAATATAAGGAAATTCTTGCTTATTCAAAAAACCAAGGGCTTACTTTATTCGGATTTGCTTATGAAACGGGTATCAATGAACTTGTTATTGATAGTATAGATGAGTACATCACGCAGATTGAAATACCTGTTAAGTTAAAATAGTGGTTTTAGCATCCGTTAACTTTAAATATCACTGTACAATATACAGACCTTGAAACAATCTTTTAAATCACATTTTCCTTTGTAACAAAAAATTGCAGATATAACTTTGAATTTCATAGCAAATGTGCTATACTTTGATTTAGTTGTAGTGTCAACTTTTTGTGAGGAGGAAGATAGAATGGATTTTACCAAACGGCAAATTACCAAAATTGCCAGAGAAGCCAATAAGCTGACAATTCAGATGATGAAGGAGGAAGGTATCGGAAGCGGAGAATTTGACCTGATTCATCTGGTTCGTCATAATCCCGGAATTTCGCAAAAAGATGCCGGGCAAAGGCTGAATATGGACAAGGGAGCTGTTGCCCGTCGTGTCATCAGCCTGGAGCAGAAAGGGTACATGGTAAGAAAGGAAAATCCCGCCGATGCCAGAAGCCGCCTACTCTTTGCAACCCCGAAAGCCGATTCTCTGAAAAACTCTAAAGCAGCGGTGGAAAGTGCTTTTTATACATGGTTGCTGGAAGAACTGTCCGATGAAGAAAGGGACAGTTTCTGTGCAATTTTGGAGAAACTCTATTACCGTTCCAAGCTGGAAAGCCGAAGCGGATTTTTGCATCTGTACGAAAGACTGAATCATGAGGAGGAATATCCTGATGAAGAGTCTTAAAAACGGACGGATATGGGATTACCTGAAACCGGTAAAAGCCACCCTGCTCATCGTCACCATATCGGGTATCATTTATAATGTGGGAATGACCGCCGGTCCTTGGTTTGAGGGTAAGCTGGCTCAATGCTTATGCGACATCATCGGCAATGTTAAGGATTTTCGGGATATGGTAAAGCTTGCGCTGACCTATGTGGCAGTCATTCTGTCAGTGCAGACTATGCGCTATATAAAACGATTATATGTGAGGAAATTTGCTAACCACATCAACCGAGATATGAAAGAAGATCTCTATCACAGTATGGTGCTAAAAAGCAAAGGAGAGTTGGAGCAAGAGGGTGTCGGTTCCCTGATGACCAAAGCCATTGCCGATGTAGACACTTGTGTGGAGGGTATCCGTAAATTTACTACCGAAGTCTTTGATACCGGGGTGGTGATGATTGCATATTTTGTAATGCTTCTCGGATACGACTGGCGGTTGACGCTTCTTTCCATGTTTTTTCCACCAATTGCCTATTATATTGCAAACAGACTAAAGAAAACCGTGACTCAAAGTGCCAAAGAATATAAGGGAAGTGCAGGACTGTTAAACGGAGCAACATATGATAGAATAGGCAATGCACTGACCTATCGAATTTATGGTCAGGAATCCATGCGCGACAGCATATATGAAAAATGTCTTATGGATTACGAGGTTAAGGCAATTCGGGCAAATATCTGGGAAAATGTTATGCAGCCGATTTATCAGGTTATATCAATGGCAGGCTGTCTGTGCATCCTTTGGTTTGGTGGGAAAAATGTGCTGGGTCAGGGCTGGACACAGTGGGATATTGCCGCTTTTGTAACCTATCTATCCTGTTTTACAAAGTTAGCGTCCAAATCCTCCAAAGCGGCAAAGCTGTTTAATTCTGTTCAGAAAGCATCTGTATCATGGAAACGCATCCAACCTCTGTTAAAATCAGATAATCATTCCAAAACAGAAAGCAAAACAAACCATGAAAAGATGGTGCCGAATCGACCGATGCTCTCAGTAGACCATTTATCCTTTCACTATGAGGGCAGCCCGAATCTTTTTTCCGACCTGTCTTTTTCGGCAAACCAGGGAGAAATCATTGGAATTACCGGTCCGATAGCCTGCGGAAAAACCACCCTTGGAAAAGTTTTTCTGGGAGAGTTTGCGTATGAGGGAGAAATTCATATACAGGGTAAAGCCACCTATATGGGGCATGAATCGGAACTAATCAGCGGAACCATCGAGGAAAATATTCTGATGGGAGATAGCGGCGACGTCTGGAAAGCACTTTCATGGGTACAGATGGATGAGGAAGTAAAACAACTGCCGAATAAAATTCACACTCGAATCGGCAACGGCGGCATCACCCTTTCAGGCGGACAACAGGCACGAATTGCATTAGCCAGAACATTATGGCACTGCAAAGAAGTCCTGATTTTAGATGACCCGTTTTCTGCGGTGGATATGCAGACAGAAAAGAAGATATTTGCGGCACTTCAGGAGCTTGCCCAAAACAAAATCGTGCTTTTGTTTTCACACCGCCTTTCTCTGTTTCCGCAGATGTCACAGGTTATTTGGATGGAAAACGGAAAAGTGACAGTATCAAATCATGAAAAACTCATGAAAGAAAACCCCGAATATTCTAACCTGTATCAAACACAAACACAAGGGAGCAGGGAAGGGAAAGGAGAGGTCGGCGATGAGGAATAGTGCAGTCACAAAAGCTGTGAAAGAAACAATATTCGCTCATGGCAAGCTGACAATTTTACTGGTTTGTACCATTGTCGGCAGCATCACAACGGGATTGATTCCACCGCTGATTTTAGAATGGATTATCAATACTTTGACAGAGCGAAGTGAGCTTTCTTTGCCTGCAATCATTTTCTACTTTATGATTCTCTCCCTATCCGGGATTTTGGATGCAGGAAAAGAAAGCCTGATTACGGTGTTTGGTCAAAAAGTTACACATCGGATTAGAAGTATTATGTGTCGGAAATTAAAATCTCTGCCTGCCGATTACTACACAGGACAAGATACGGGAACAACGGTCTCCCGCTTTGTGGGTGATGTGGATACAGTGGAAACTTTGTTTACTTCCGGCATTATCAGTATGGTAGCGGATGCCTGCCGCATTTTCAGCATTTTAGCAATCATCTTCGTAAAAAGCCCGGGGCTTGGTATTCTGATGATTTTGGTGTTGCCGCTGCTATATTTATTAACCCGCTCTTTCCAAAAGCGGATGCTGGCAGCTCAGCTTGATAACCGTCAGGCAGTCGGTCAGGCAAACAACCATATTCCGGATACCATTCGCAGTATTCGGACACTGCATAATCTAAACAAAGAAGAATATATGGAGAAACGCTATGATACATATATTCAGGAAGGTTTTCGTGCAGTCAATCGCTCTAATTTCTATGACGCAATCTATTCTCCTATCATCATCACTGTCAGCACAATTTTGATAGCCGTAATGATGATTTTGTCTGCAAGGGGAGGGTGGCTCATGAGCTTTTTCGGTATGTCTGTGGGAACCGCTGTCGCAGTCATTTCCTATGTAGGAAAAATATTTGAACCTTTGGAAAGTATCGGAATGGAAATTCAAAACATCCAGTCCGCCGCCGCAGGGGTCCGACGAATCAATGTATTTTTGAGCGAATCGGAAAAAGAATCTCTTGCCGAAACCTCTGATAAACAACAGACCGATATACCTGCAATTCGTCTACAGAACTTACATTTCGGTTATGAAACTGACAAAGAAATTTTGCGAGGTCTTACATTAACCGTCAATCCGGGGGAACATATCACCTTGATTGGAAGAACCGGTGCAGGGAAAAGCACGGTATTTAAGCTGCTGCTGGGTCTTTATGAACCGTGGGACGGTACAGTGGAGATTTATGGAAAGAAGGCAGGCTGTATTCAGGAAAAAGAGAAAAGGGCACTGTTCGGCTATGTGGAGCAGGCATTTCATTCTGTGCCGGGAAGTGTTCTGGAGCAGATTACATTGGGTGACCCAACCATCAGCCGAGAGCAGGCGACGGAGGCTTTGAAAACCGTAGGTTTGTGGAATACCGTAAAAGAGTTTTCACAGGGCTTAGATACACCTTATCAGGACTCACTGTTTTCCAAAGGACAGATTCAACTGCTGTCCATTGCCAGAGCAATCGTATCGAATCCTCAAATCCTTTTATTGGATGAAATTACCGCAAATCTCGACTCCGATACCGAGCAATGGGTGCTGGAGGCATTGCAGGCTGCATCACATAACCGAACAATGTTGTCGATTTCTCACCGCCTGTATGAATACAGCGGAGGCAGATGTATCACCATCGCATAATAAGCCATAGGAGATTCAAACAATGATGAATGTTAAGGAAAAAGTAAAGGAACTAAAGACCGACATTCCTGCTGTCTTTCTTGCACTGAAGGATAGGGAAACACCTTGGTATGCCAAAATGATGGCTGCCTTGACAGTAGGTTACGCTTTGTCCCCCATTGATTTGGTGCCGGATTTTATTCCTGTTTTGGGGTATCTGGATGATTTGATTCTTCTTCCTGTGTTGGTTGCATTCACAATAAAGTGGATTCCTCAAGCAGTGTGGGAACGCAGTAAGGCAGCTTCCAAAGGGATGTGGGAAGAAGGAAAACCGAAAAGGTGGTATTTTGCCATTCCGATTGTACTGCTTTGGCTGCTGATTCTTTGGTCGGTTACAAAACTTATTTTCCCGTAAAACACAAAAACAAGGGTATTCGGAAACCATCAAATGATTTTCCAATACCCTTGTTTTTTTATAGAATGAAGAAGTATATTCTTTGTTGGATATACTATGTCAATTTTTGAAAAGGTGGATTGTGATGTGTGTTAGCTGATTTCTCCCACCTGTTTTTTGAACCTTGCCCTTTTTTATTTCCTTGGTGCCGATTGCCGTGTCCGTTTCCGAAATGATTTGCCCTGCTTTCTTTGTCAGTTGACAAGCTGTTAATCATATCTCGAATTTCCCTCATTGTCATATTTTGAATTTCATCAGCCGTAATATTGGGATTAACTGCCTGCAACTCTAAATATGCCCTGTATTTTCCATATGAAAGACCAACTTTATGGGCATTTTCCACTTCATCAGGACAGGTAAAAAAACAATAGGTATTGTTTTTTTCGGAGGTGTAGGACTGCATATTGTGCAAAACTTCCTCAGATTGTATGCTGTCTGTTCCTATTACCGAAATGGTCATTACCTCGTCGCTTGATAATAATGATAGTATATCTTCACTTTCGGTTATTTGGGTTACGGCATCAGGATACTTCATAAATTTTATATGAAAAGAATTGGTTAATTCCCGCCCATCGTCACCATAACCTTCAAAGGAAATAATGCGATTAAAACGATTTATACCCAGCTCTACCGATGGATTTATGTCTATGCTGATCTTCACAGTCGGTATGAAATAAATCCAATATCCCCCGATTAGTAAGATGGCGATGCAGGCAAAAGCTGATATCATGTGTTTATAATTTACAGTTTTTGTTTGTTTATATCCATGTGTTTTTTGAAAGATAAAATCTTTTGTTTTATTTTTTAATTCACTTTCTGCCTGTATTTGATTGAACGCTTCTTTTATTTTATTACTCATATCCATCACCTCCCAGCTTTTCCCGAAGCATCTGCCTGGAACGAGTTAGGAGCGTATAAACTGTGTTTACCTTTTTCCCTAAAATACGACTGATTTCAGGGGCAGTATAACCCTCATAATAGTGCAGATATATCACTTCCCTATATTTTTGCGGAAGAGATAACACAGCATCTAAAACTTCCTTATAATCCTCCGGTATTTCCGCAGGCTTTTCCAAAATGTCATCCAAAGATGTAACGCGGCTGTGAAAAAAACTTTTGAGCAAATCTTTGCAGGCATTGATGGTCACACGAATAAACCATGACTTTTCGTGTTCTTCATTTTCAAAGGAAACGGAGCTAAGGACATACTTCAAAAAAACCGTTTGAAATATGTCCTCGGTATCAGCATGATTTTTTAAATGTATTATGCAAAGCCGCCGAACCATATTAGAATGCTGTTCGATTGCCCTGTTTACCTCTTTCTCGCTCCGCATGAAACAATCACCTGTTATTTATTTATTACGTCTGCCGCGAAAACATCTTCCTTGTCTTGTTCCGTAGTTATCACAGACGCCATCCCCGTCAGCATCAACAAAGTTTCTGCCGAACCCTGTTTTAGAACATTTGCCTGTGTTTGGGTTATCACAAATACCATCATTATCAGAGTCAATATAGCAGTAGGAATTTCCGGCATAGTCGCAAACACCATCGTTATCGGCGTCCGCAAAGTTTTTTTCATATTTCGGTTCCACAGCTAATATGCTTGTTGCCCCAATTGTAAATACCATTGTCGTCGCCAGAACACCTACTGTCGCTTTTTTAATCATCTGTTTCATACATTGTTCCTCCCGGTTTGTTTTGGTATGTGTTTTTTTGCTTCGTTTATAATACGACTGACAGGCAAAGATCCATTCACTCTTTACAAAATAAAATTATTTTTTATGTACGATTGGCTATCTTGTACCGAAAACACAGCTCCCTAAATTGATTTTGTCTGTTTGGGTCTGTGTGTTTTTTATCGTATTAAGAAGAATTTTCACGAAACATTGAGAAAGAGAGAAATAAATTTACTTTTTATTATAAACCACCATAATGACAGAAAGAAAGAAGTCTGCTATAATAGGAAAATAGCTAAGACAATGATTTTATCTTTCATATACCTTAGATACAACAATCAAAATGGAGGAGGATCTATGACCGAAAAAAGAAATCTTCTTCTGACAATTCGTTATCAGGGAACAGCATACCACGGTTTTCAGGTTCAGAAAAATGCAGTAACAGTGGCACAAACATTTCAAGATGCACTGGAATCGGTTTTAGGAAAGAGAGAAGATATCAAAGGCTGTTCAAGAACGGACAGTGGAGTTCATGCAAATATGTTTTGTGTAAACGTTAAAACAGACAGTAAAATCCCATGTGATGCACTGGTTCGGGCACTGAATGTGAAACTGCCTTGCGATATTGCAGTCCAACAATGCAGAGAGGTTCGACAGGATTTTCATGCAAGATATGACTGTAAGGGAAAACGCTATTTATATCAAATAAACAACAGCCCCATAAAAGACCCTTTTGCCTATCGGTTGGTATATGATTACCGCTACCCGATTGATGTGGAAATGTGTAATCGCCAATGTAAAGATTTTATCGGAACTCATGATTTTTCTGCTTTTTGTGCAGCAAACAGTTCGGTAGAGGATCATGTCCGCACCATTACCGACTGTGGGATGGTACGCAACAAAGAGCGTGTGACCTTTTTTGTAGAGGGCGACGGTTTTCTGTATAACATGGTAAGGATTATGGTGGGTACGGTTTTGGAGATTGCCGCAGGCATCAAAGCCCCCGGCTGTATACCCGCTATTATACAAGGAAAAGATCGTGCCGCAGCAGGAGCAACCGCACCGGCATGGGGACTATATTTAGATGAAGTCTTTTACGATTGGAAATCTCTAGATAACACATCGGAGGAATGAAAGCACTATGGCAAACATAACAGATTTTAAAGCTCTGAAACGAAAGCAAAGCAGGAAGCGAATGATAAAACTCTTTGGCCTGATTGCAGCTGTTTTGTTTGGAACCTATTTGCTTTCCAGTTTGGTAAACACCCCCAATTTTGTGGGCTTTTCCTCTGTGCTGGATATGATAAAAGGCGGTCCGGGTTATCCAATCGACGCTCCCGGAGGAAAAATTAAAGGGATGCACCAAAATGAAAGTAATTTGGTTGTTTTAAATGAAACAACCATCTATTTTTATAATACCAGCGGCAGCGAAATATACAGTGCACAGCATAGAATGGGCAACCCACAGGTAAAAACCAGTGGCTCAATGCTTCTGAATTACGATAGAGGTTCCAAAACTTATGCAGCATACAGCAGAAACAACCTTTTTTACAGCGGAAAAACCGACGATGCAATCCGTTGTGGGGATATTTCACAAAATGGCTGCATCGCTGTGGCTACCCAAACCGAAAACGCACAAACACAAGTGTCGATGATGGACTCCCGCCAAAGGGAACAGTATGTTTGGAAAACAGAAAATGCTGTCACGGCAGTTGCACTTTCCGACAATGGTTCCGCATTGGCAATCGCATCATCTTATGTTGAGGACGGAGAGCTGAAGAACGCTTTGACTGTCCTAAAAAACGGCAAAGAACAATGTCGCTATGTGCTGGCAAATCAGCTGATTTTAGATTTGGAATTTGATGGCAACAATGTGCGTTGTATAACCGATCGAACCGCTTTTCTGCTTTCACCGGAAGGAAAACTTTTGGGGCAGTTTGATTATAAAGGTCAGTCTTTAGCAGCTTACTCTATGTATGAAAATGGGGTTGCCCTTTTATTCGGTAATTATGAGCAGGATAGAAAATATACCCTTGCATCGGTAGCAAGTGATTTTTATACATTAAACGGAACAACAACTGTATCGGATAGTTTGCAAAAGCTGAAAGCTTACAACAATACAATCTTGGTTTTGGGCGGTTCCTCTCTTCACGCTTACAGTGCTTATGATTGTGCTTTGATTAACGAAGAAGGAAATGAAGCGTACTATGACATTCAGCCTATCGGCAATTCCATCTATGCAATGACAACAACGGAAATTATACGTCAACAGCTGCCACAGCCTTCCAAATTCTCACTGTTCGGAGGACACTCGCCTCAACAGCTGCCCGATGGGGAAAATGATAATCAGCAAAGTCAGGAAGAGATTGATCTGCTTCAAGGTATCTTAAACGGAATGAAGGATGATCCGGAACATAAAAAGGAAGAAAAACCGATAATCGGAGAATCAAAACAAGAAACTGTTTATGAAGAAGGTTTTATTGAGGTCGAAGAAAAAGAACCCGAACCCCCAAAAGAACCGGAAAATAATATATCAGAACAGAATCAGAAATTTGATCAAGATAATCCGGACGGAATCCTGAATCAGGGACCGGAGCATATGCAAACACAAAACAACGATACAAAGCCGGAATTTTCCAATGAAGACGATATGCCAAAGAAAGAAGATTCTTCCAAGAAACCTTCTGCATCCTCACCGCAGGACAAGGATAAAGAAGATCGTAAAGAAGAATCTAAACCAAAGGATACCCCGTCAGAATCAGAAAAGGAAAAAGAATCATTCTTTTCTTCTCGCAGACCGGCATCATAAAAGTTTTCGTTTAGAAAGGAGGAATTATCATACATGGATAAAATGATTGTTCTGATTTATGATTTAGCAGCAGTGCTTATCATATTGACAACAGTGGCATATAGCTCTCAAAGAGGTTTTGCTACCGGAATCGTCCGTTTAGTGGGTCAATTTGCTGCCTTTTTCGGAGCGGCATTTCTGGCAAAAACCGGAGCGGAGGTTATTTATCACAGCTTTTTTAGGACAGAGGTAATTGCATTTTTAAACCGCAATCTTCAGGGAGGGCACGCGACGGAAATTGTTGCTCAACTTCAGGCAGGGCTGGAGAATTTGCCTAAAATACCGGCAAACATTTTGGAAATGGGGATTGATTTAGAGCAAATTACTCAAGCACCGGCAAGCGGAGCAACAGAACTTGTTTCTGCTTTAGAACAAAGTGTGATTGGACCGGCAGTACAGGGATTTGTGTCAATAGTACTCTTTACAATACTGTTTGCGGTTCTGGGTCTTTTGGTTAAAATGTTAACTTCAGCAGTTCACTTTGTTTTTCGCTCATCGATTCTTTCCCCGATTGACCGTTTTTTAGGGGGAATAGCAGGTTTTCTTCAAGCTTCTTTAAATTTATATCTGGTTTGTGTTGTCTTTAAGCTGATGTTTTATTTTATAGGCGGCATGAAATATTGCAATCAAGGAATTATCATGAATACATTGATTTTGAGCAAATTTTATACTTTTGATCCGCTTTCTTTGTTCGCATAGAAAATGTGTAGTAAAATAGATGTTTGTTCTTCATGAATTGTTCATATCATCAAGCTATAATAGTTAAATGAAGGTAAATTTTTTATCTCAGAGATGATACGTCTAAATCAGAAAGGATGTTTTATTGATAGATGAATCCGAATATGTTATGTTCAAAATGTAAAAAAAGAATGGCAGTGGTTTTTGTCACACGCATGGACGGTGGCAAACCGATTAACGAAGGTCTTTGTATCAAATGTGCCAAAGAGATGAACATTAAGCCGGTAATCGACCTCCTGGATAAAATGGGCATCACCGATGAGCAGTTGGATACAATGGATGATCAGATGGCAGGGTTAATTGATAGCTTTGGGGACAGCTTTGATATGGGTGGGGCACAGTCCCTGCCGTTCATGCAGATGTTTAATATGCCGATGAACAGCGAAGACGGTGAAGAGCTTCCGGATCAAATCAACCCATTTGCCTCGGATGCAATCGAGCCATATGATTCGGGCGAAAGTGAGGACTCAACCACCGATAATAAGAACCCCTCAAAAGATAAACGCCAGCAAAACAAGGAAAGAAAAAAATATAAATTCCTGACAGCCCATTGTGAGAACCTGACGCAAAAGGCAAAGGATGGAAAAATAGACCGTATTGTCGGCAGAGATAAAGAAATCGAGCGCGTTATTCAAATTTTAAATCGACGCACAAAAAACAACCCCTGCTTGGTTGGTGAACCGGGTGTCGGTAAAACGGCAATTGCCGAGGGCATTGCACAGAAACTGGCAGACGGAAATGTTCCGGCAATGCTTCAAGGCAAAGAGCTGTATCTTCTGGATATGACATCTCTTGTTGCAGGAACACAGTTCCGCGGACAGTTTGAAAGCCGTGTAAAAGGTCTGATTGACGATGTTCGCAAAGTCGGCAATGTTATCCTCTTTATTGATGAGGTTCACAGCCTTGTGGGTGCAGGAGATTCAGAGGGTTCGATGAACGCTGCCAATATCTTAAAACCTGCACTTTCTCGTGGAGAGATTCAGGTTATCGGTGCAACCACCTTTGACGAATACCGCAAACATATTGAAAAGGATGCTGCACTGGAGCGTCGTTTCCAACCGGTTAAGGTAGATCAGCCCAATATTGAACAAACGATAGAAGTTCTTAAAGGAATCAAGGGTTATTATGAACAGTTCCACCGTGTTGCGGTAACTGATGATATTGCCCGCAGAGCAGTCCTTTATTCCGAGCGTTATATCAATGACCGTTTTTTGCCGGATAAAGCAATCGACCTCTTGGACGAAGCTTGCTCTTGTGCAAACCTGAGAAACAAAGTTTTGGCACAGTATGATGAATATAACCGCCAAATTAAGGTATATCAAAACGTAATTGAAAAAGAAGAACAGCAGGAAACCATCGACTATGAAAAACTGGCTGAAAACAAAGCAAAAGTTTTGCAGCTTCAGGGCGAAGCAGACTCGATTAAAAATCAGGCTCTGGGGCAGATGGTAACAGATGAGGACCTTGCAAAAGTTATCGAACTGTGGACAGGTATCCCCGCAAGCAAAATTCAGGAATCGGAGATGCAGCGTGTAGCAGGTCTTGAGGATGCTTTGAAGAAAAGAGTCATCGGTCAAGATGAGGCCATTGAGATGGTGAGTGCCGCGGTGCGCCGCTCCAGAGTACAGATCAGCAAAAAACGTCGTCCGGCATCCTTCATTTTTGTAGGTCCGACCGGTGTTGGTAAAACAGAACTGGTAAAGGTGCTGTCGGAAGAACTGTTTGACAAACAAAATCCATTGATTCGTTTGGATATGTCCGAGTTTATGGAAAAACACAGCGTAGCACGCATTATCGGAGCACCTCCGGGATATGTCGGCTATGATGAAGCAGGGCAGCTGACCGAAAAGGTGAGAAGACGTCCATATTCTGTTGTGCTGTTTGATGAGATTGAAAAAGCACATCCGGACGTTATGAATATTCTGCTTCAGATTTTGGATGAAGGCAAAATCACCGATGCACAGGGGAGAATCGTTTCTTTTGAAAGCACGGTAATCGTTATGACATCGAACTGCGGAACAGAACAGCGTTCTTCTTCTTTGGGCTTTAATAAAACCACCTCTGATATGGCTCGTGATAAGGTGATGCAGTCTTTGTCAGAGTTCCTGCGTCCGGAGTTCCTTGGTAGGGTGGATGAGATTGTTCTTTTCCACCAGCTGACCAAAGAAGATTTTGTTAAGATTGCAGAGCTGATGCTGGGAGAATTGAAAGAACCTTTAGCCGAAAAAGGTATCACCTGCCTTTGGGATGAAGCAACTCTTCGTTACCTTGCAGAAAAAGCACATGGTAAACAGGGTGGGGCAAGAGATCTGCGCCGCCTCATTCGCAAAGAGGTAGAGGATAAGATTTGTTCGCTGCTGGTAGAACGTTATCAATCTCAACCTTCGGGAATTCAAATCAGTACGGAAAATGATGAGATTGTTCTGCACGTTTTAGATTAAGAATAAATTTGAACAAGGCACAGAAATCTTTTTTTCTGTGCCTTATTTTAACTCCTTTAAAATCCTGATATGAATCTGTTAGGATAACTTGACAAACGTAAATCACTATGCTATTCTTGCTTTGTAACATACAAGATGTAAAAATTTCCTGTTTATGAAAGGAGGGGTCAGATGGCAGCAATTATAAAAATAGAAAATCTCTACAAGGTTTATCCGATAGGAAAAGAAAAGGTCATTGCCCTGGGAGGAATCAATTTGGAAATTCAAAAGGGGCAAATTTGCTGTATCCTCGGAACCTCCGGTTCAGGTAAATCTACACTTTTAAATCAGCTTGCGGGACTGGAAAAACCCAGTAAAGGAAGGGTGCTGATTGGCAATGTCAACATCTCCGCAATGTCAGAAGGACAGCTTGCAAAATTCAGACAAAAAAACATTGGCTTTATTTTTCAGTCTTATAATTTGCTGCAATCTTACAGTGCATTGGAAAATGTAGCAATGCCGCTGATGTTTCGGGGAATCGGAAAAGGATTGAGAAACCGTCGTGCAAAGGTGATTCTAAAGCAAGTGGGGCTCAGTAAAAGAATGCACCATAAGCCGGCACAGATGTCCGGCGGACAGCAGCAGCGTGTTGGCATTGCAAGGGCGTTTGTTGCAAAACCAAAGATTGTGTTTGCAGATGAGCCGACAGGAAACCTGGATACAAAAACAACCAAAGAGGTTATGGAACTGATGGTTCGTTTGTGCAGGAAAAATAATCAAACACTGGTATTGGTCACACATGATCGAGAACTTGCTTTGTACGCTGACCGCATCATTACTCTGATTGACGGAAAAGTGGTGGATGATCGGGAAAATTGCTCGATTGCAGAAAGTTCGTCGGAACAGCCTGACAAAGGAAAAGAAACATTGCTCGATGATGAAACCAATGACGATAAAGAAATGTCCGAGGTAGTAAATACCCTTCTTCCTGATGATTTGCAGGAAGCTCGACAAGAAAAGGACGTTGTGCAGAAACCGCCGGAAGATGAAACAGAAACATTAAAGGGAACACCAAAAACGGTGAACACCCCCATAACCGATAATTTGAAAGCACATTCATCGAATATTTTGCAAGAAAAAACAGACCCTCAAGAAACAACACAGTTAAAAACAACAGAAAGGGAAGATGGGGAGAAACAATGAAACAAAAAAAGATTGTTCGTGTAATTTGCCTGTTGATGGCAATACTGATGGTGATGGGTGTTATGGTAGGAGCCCTGACAACAATGGCGGGAGCGACAACCGTCAAAAAGAAAAAAACAGTATACACCAATAAACAGCCCGATCTGACTTTTTATGATATTGACGGCAACATGATAGGAACTTTTTCTCATGCAGCAGGTTCGGATTTAATCGGATTCAATTCCAGCAGAGTTATCTATAAAAATGAAGACGGCAAGGAGATTGAAACTAACTATGGAAGGGTTGATGTCACCCTTCATCTGTCAGATGGTACCGGAAAATATTCCGAAATGACCCAGACAAGAGCGGATTCTTATTATCTGAAATATAATATGGGTTCCTCTACAGGAGAAGCTTTTTCTAACCGTATTATTTCTTCTAAAGGGGAAAATGATGTCATCGATTTGGACATTACGTTACCAAACGTTGTGTTTCGAGATGACAATCAAATGAAAATGAACCTCATTTATCAGTATCCATACATAACAAAATCAACAAGTGCAAAACAAAAAAAATATATTAAAACCCATACAGCAACCCTCAGCTTTACCTTTACAAAATCAAAACTTGATTTAAAGGTAACAAAGCCAAAAGATAAGGAAGTAATTACCGATAAAGATAATGGCTTAGTTCATCAAAACGGATATGGCGATAAAGATAAGCTTGAAAAAGATAAAAACAATTCAAGTGTTCTCAATCCGGATGGAACACCGCAAAATCCCACGAAACCAAATGAAAATCAGGATGGAACAAATAGCCAAGACGGTTCCGGAACAAATCCTCCTTTCGTTGATCCAAATGTCCCGGGCAATAGTGGGCCAAACGGTGACACAAATCTTCCAATGAATGCAAACTTTGAAACCCCATATCTTCTTCTTCATGAGTTTTCTTTTGGGGGACAAAGCCAAATTCCGGCAGGCAGCCAGTTCCCGTTAACCTTTTCCTGTAAAAATACCAGTCAGCAGATTGATTTAGAAAATATCATTGTCAAAATCGCACCCGGTGAAGGATTGCAGATTGTTGATTCCAGCAACGTTTTTTATCTGCCGATTGTCAACAAAAGCGATAGCTTTGAAAAGACAGTTATGGTTTCGGTATTGCCAAATGCAGAGGCAAAATCTCACCCAATCGATGTCACTTTCAGCTATGAATATGTTGTAAACGGCAGCAGACAAAAAGGTGAAATGACACAGCAAATTGCAGTTCCAACCCTTCAGCCGGACCGCTTTGTTGCTGACCCGATAGAAGATTTATTGGAAAGCACCGTCGGAGAGGAAATTTACATTACCGGAAAATATGTCAATAAAAGTCGCGGAGAAATTTACAATCTCTCTGCAACCTTGGTTGGCGATTTTAATGGTGCAGGCAAGATAAATCACGTTGGAAATGTAGCGGCAGGTGTGTCAGGTGAAGTGGAATTTTCCTTTGTACCGGATACTCCGGGCCCTCTTAGCGGAGAAATTGCCTATTCCTATGAAGATGCAGCAGGAAATATACGTTCTGTCAGCATCCCGTTTGCAACCACAATTAACGATGCGCCGCAGGATGATATGATGGCAGGCGGTATGATAGACAATATGGGAATGGGAAATGTCGACACCATCGGAGATTCGGGGTCGAAAGCAGGCTTTTTCCAGCAGATAAAAAATCCGAACAGCTGGCAGATGTGGGTGGTTGTTGGCGGAGCTTGTCTTGTTGTAATTATTATTGGTACAGTAATCAAGAAAAAGAAAGCCGCAGCAGAATTCGAGGACGACGATGAAACTGTTTGATTTAATATCTATGACCATGAGAAATCTTCTCCGCCGAAAAGCAAGGACGTTACTCACCATGACCGGTGTTGTGGTCGGAACCTGTGCGATTGTGGTAATGATTTCTCTCGGTCTTGCAATGACGCAGGCGATGGAAGAGTCACTGGCTCAGATGGGAGATTTAACGCAAATCACCATCCAAAACTATGGAAGTTCAAAAGACAAACCAAAGTTAGATGACGCTGTACTCACTAAAATTTCCCAGATAGAAGGCGTCATTGCAGTCACTCCATTCGCTTCCGTTTCTAACATGAATATGAAAATGACCGCAGGAAGAAACGATCGCTATGAGATGCATATGTATGACTTAGTGGGTGTTTATTCCGAAGCTCTAAAACATTTCGGTTATGAGGTACAACAGGGTGAATTATTGTCCTCCGGCACAAACACCAAAAAAACGGTTAATATTATGATGGGCAGCCAGACAGTGTATAACTTTACCGATACAAAACGAAGCTGGAGAAATAATCAGGTTAGCCCTTATCCGGATGAAAAAGGAAAAATAGAAGACCCGTTTGTAGACCCTATCCAAGATAAGATGACGCTGAAACTGGAATCTTCTTCCTATAATGATAAAGGGGAACCGCAATATCCCACCATCACCAAAGAAGTTCATGTAACCGGAATTTTAAAAGAAAACAATAGTCTGGGATGGGAAACCGGCTATGGCAGCTTTATTGATATTCGTGATCTAAAAGAACTTTATAAGGAATATAAGCGTGTCAATAAAATCAGAGATGACAAAAAGAATAACGAGATGAACCAGGATACTTTGAGTAACTATGCACAGGTAAAAGTCAAAGTATCAAGCATCGACCTTGTGTCACAGGTCGATCAAATGATAAAAGATATGGGTTATGAAACCTATTCTTTGGATTCTGTCCGTGAACCAATGCAAAAACAGATGAAACAGCAGCAGCTGTTTTTGGGCAGCCTTGCGGCAATCTCCCTGTTGGTAGCAGCAATCGGTATTACAAATACTATGATTATGTCTATCTACGAGCGCACCAGAGAAATTGGTGTTATGAAGGTTTTGGGGTGTAAGGTTGGCAATATCCGTGTCGTCTTTCTGATGGAAGCAGGAGTAATTGGTTTCTGCGGAGGTGTAGCAGGCGTTGGCATCAGTATTTTGTTTTCAAAGATACTGAACTATATGGCAATGACAGGAAGCTTTGCCGGAGAAAACGGTGGTTTTCTTGCCGGTATGATGGGCGGTATGGGAATGATGGGCGGTGGAGCACAGCTTTCCATTATTCCGCTATGGTTAATTTTGGGAGCAATTGTTTTCTCGACCATTATCGGCTTAGTTTCCGGTTTTTATCCTGCAAACCGTGCAGTAAAGATTTCTGCATTGGAAGCAATTAAACATGAATAAAATATTGCTGAATTTTCTTTTCACTTTTCATTGTTTTAAAAACCTCTCCCTTGTTTTGGGGAGAGGTTTTTGTTATGATAAAGTTAATATGTTTTAGAGGAGGAAGATGAATGATAAAGGTTACACAAGAACCAAAACATCACCCTGCTTTTCCGATGTATTCCTTTTTTTGCCATGACCCCAATGGCTACCTTTCGGAGCTGCAAAAAATAGATTTGCAGAACAGTAAAGATGATGAATAATATTTCTATTCCATACGATGCTTTAGAGCTGATGCAGCGATTGGAGGATGCAGGGGAAAGTTGCTGGATTGTCGGCGGATGTGTGCGGGACAGTTTAATGGGAAAAGTTCCATCGGATTGGGATATGACAACCTCGGCAAGTCCGAAAAAAATGGAGCAAATTTTTTCGGATAAACGACTGATTCTGCAAGGGAAAGAGCATGGAACGGTGGGCGTTGTCAACAAAGAACAGGTGTATGAGATTACCACCTTCCGTGTAGAAAGCGGGTGTTCTGACCATCGTCATCCTGATCGGATTTTATTTACCGATTCTGTTTGTGAAGATTTAGCCCGCAGAGATTTTACAGTTAATGCAATGGCATATCATCCAAAGCGAGGCTTGTTGGATTGTTTTGGCGGGCAACAGGATTTGCAAAACAAGCTGATTCGTTGTGTAGGTAAAGCAGAGGACCGTTTTGAAGAGGACGCTCTGCGAATTTTGAGGGCACTTCGCTTTTGTGCATCCCTAAACTTTCAGGCAGATAAAGAACTTTTGGAATCGGCAGAAAAAAAGGCAGCACTTTTAAAAGAAATTTCTGTTGAACGAATTTGGACAGAGCTTGAAAAACTGCTGGTGTCTTTCGGTGCTGCGGATGTACTTTGCCTTTGCAAAAAAGTTTGGCAGATTATTTTGCCGCAACTTTTGCTGCAAAAAAATATCAGAAAAATCCAGCAACTGCCGACAGATGCTGTTTTGCGATTGATTTGGTTATATCAACAGGAAAACCTGAATGCGGCTAATCTGCTTAAACAATTACATTGCCCGAAAAATGCAATCCTACGAGCAGAAAACGTATGGAAGATTCAGCACCAGCTAAGTGATAGTGTAATTGACTTTCGCCACCTGCTGAATCAATATCCTGAAGAAAGCATAGAGGACTTTTTGCAGCTGACAACACTGGAAGCACCGGAAAAAGCAAAGCAAAAGAGGGTATATCTCAATAAAGCAAAACAGGGCGTATGGAAAATATCCCACCTTTGCATTGACGGAAATACTTTGATAGAGCAAGGCTTCCCGAAAGGAAAAATCATTGGTTGTGTGTTAGCAGAATTATTGGAACTGTGTATGCAAGAATCACTTGCAAATACAAAAGCCGATTTGCTGCAAAAGGCAAGGCAGATTATTGTGCAAAAGGAAAGATAAAAACAACAGAATTTTCTAAGAATGATATTGTAGATACTTTAAAATGAAAAAGAGCAGAAAAACAGACAGGAAGATACAGCAAGGAGAGAAATCAAGTGGAGCGAAAGTTTACAATATCTCAAGTAGCATCTATGTTAGGGCTTGGGATTGATGCAGTGCGGTTTTATGAAAAGAAAGGTTTAGTTCACCCTCAAATCAATCCTGCAAATAACTATCGAATGTATTCACTCTATCAGATTATGGAACTGCTGGATATCAGCTATTACCGAAGTCTTGGAATGAGTATCAGCCAGATATCCAGCATTTATCAGGACAGCAATGAAGAACAGCTGGTTGTTTTGCTGGAAGAAAAACGTCTGGAAACGCAGAAAAAAATCCGCTACGAACAACAGATTTTAAAGAGAATCGAGCACGTGGAATCGTTAGTGAAGCGTGTTAAAGAGCAGGCAGAGGAAATTGACATCACCTTTTTCCCGCAAAGCAATATTTTGTTTGAGCAAAGAGAGGATGATTTGGCAGAATATATTGAGCAGGTGTCCGGAATGGATTATGACCGCTATGTTTTTTGCCAGCTTGCAAGAGAATATACTATTGTAGACAGAGAAGGTAAAAAACAGCCGTCAGAGTCCCCGATACGGACGATATTGTTGATTGATTGTCAAACAACAAAAGAACTTGGAGGAGAAACCGAATCGGGAAAATTGATTCATGGTGTGAAGGCTTTGCATAGTGTAGTGCGTTTTTATAAAGCAAATCTACAAAGCGGAGAAGTGGAAAAGATGATGAATTATGCAAAAGCACACAATATAAAGCTCAAAGATGAGTTGCTTGTAATTGAAATTCCGTTAATTTCTTACACTGATTTTGATCATTATTATGCAGAGCTTTTTATTCCGATTGCAGAAGAATAAATATCAGTGATGGTGTGAAAGAAGATGATGAAATGAAAGAAAAAAGTATGAGGGTGATTTTCTTCGACGAGCTGCGGGGCTTCATGATTTTAAATATGATTGTGTACCACTTGTTCTATGATTTAGCGGTCATTTTCGAGCTTCCCAAAATAAACTGGATTTTCAGTGATTTGGCAGATTGGTGGCAGTTAATGATTTGTGGTGTATTCATCTTTATTTCCGGAATCTGTTGCAGCTATTCCAAAAATAATCTGAAAAGAGGATTGCGTCTGCTGCTGTGGGGGATGGTTTTTACAGCAGTAACAGCTCTTGCAGTCCCGGATTTATTGATTGTATTTGGTTTACTGCATTTTATGGGATTGGCAGTTTTATTAACAATCCCACTCGGTAAATATTTGCACAAAATGCCTCCTTTCATAGGGGTGGCAGCAGGACTGCTTTTATTTTGGATTACATATCATCTCCAACTGGGCTGGATTGGCTTTTCACCGCAATACTCTATCGAATTGCCGTCCTTTCTGTTTCAAAATAACTGGCTTTTCTTTTTGGGATTCCATGACAGCCATTTTTATTCGTCAGACTATTTCCCTTTGATTCCATATATTTTTCTGTTTTGGGCAGGTGTGTGTTTTTCAGGGGTATCTTTGCCTAGGTGGACTACTGTTTCCCATAGCAAAGTTTTGGCATTTTTAGGAAGAAAAAGCCTGTGGATTTACCTATTGCATCAACCGATTTTGTATTTGATACTTTATGTGATATTTAAGGTTTGATAAAATGGAGGAAAATAAAATGGCTTCAAGCAAGGAATATTTAGAATTTGTATTAGAGCGTTTATCCGGCTTAGAGGATATTCGATATAGAGCGATGATGGGGGAATATATTCTTTACTATCGTGACAAAATCGTAGGGGGGATTTATGACAACAGACTGCTGATTAAGCCTGTCAAATCCGCAAAAAAACTTATGCCGGATGCACGATATGAACTACCGTATAAAGGGGCAAAAGAAATGCTGTTCGTTGACCCAGAGCAAAGCTGCGAGTTTTTCCGAGAATTGTTCGATGCAATTTATGATGAACTTCCTATATTAAAGAAAAGATAAGCCCGTTGCATTACCTTATAAATTATGAAACAAAAAACGAAGCCTTGTATAGAAAAAGTACAAAGCTTCGTTTTTTACAGATTATTTATTTGTATCTTACCCTTCAAAATATTCAGGAGCACGACTGTTGATTTCAAAATTACCGACAACGTTGTTTTCCCTTGTGGTTTCCAGATATTCAATTCGGAAATACAAGGCAACACAAAGTGCGGAAAGGAAAAGCTGTGCGGTAGGATAAGCAAGCCATACACCGTTTAACTGAAAGATAAGTGGCAGCAGGTACAGTGCAATCGGGAAAAACAGACACGGCTCAATGTAAACCAGCACAGAGGAAACGGTTGTTTTTTCCACAGCGTAGAAGTATGCACTGATACAGCGGGATAATCCCACCAATAAAAAGGATGTAGCTGTGATAATCAATGCGGGACGAGCCCCTTCTGCAATAGAACCGCTCATACCAAACAGGGTGATAATTTGTCTGGAGCCGACAACGACACCAACCGCAGTTAAAAGAGAAATAATAATTGCACTGATAACACCTTTACGGAACAGGTAGCGGATTTCCTTTCTTTGACCGGCTCCATAGTAAAAGCTGAGAAGCGGCTGAATTCCGTCACCCACACCTTGAAGCAGAAGCTGAACAGATGCAAGTACATAAGAAATCAGAGAAAATACAGCCAAGGCATCATCATTACCATAACGAATACACTGCCAGTTTGTTAATACAATGATAACAGAAGGAATCAAAGTTTGTCCAAAAGGTGAAACTGCAATTCTAACAATATTTTTTAGACGCTGAACTTTGATTTTTAATTTCTCTGCGGAGAATACAGTGCGGTTATTAAAGAATAAGTAGGAAAGACTCAAACAAGCAACCACTGCTTGAGCAATTACAGTTGCAATAGCAGCACCGCGTAACCCCATACGCATACGAAAAACAAGAACATAATCCAGAACAATATTAGTAATAAGCCCCGAGCTCATAAAAAGCGTAGCGGCAATCGTTCTGCCTTGGTTACGAATTAAAGGGGTAATTCCATTGCCGAGGATAGGGAAGATGCCGCAAAGAATAATGACAGAGATATAATCATTAGCATAACTGGCAATGCTGCCCGTTGCACCTAAAATCTGAATGCAAAATTCTTTTGTAAACCAGAAAAAACCCATAAGAACAAGACCTGCAATTACCAATATGGATAAGGTGTTGCCCATAGAGCTGTCAGCTTCCTCATAATCCTCTGCACCCATATGCTTGCTCATCAAAACAGCACCACCTACGCCAAGCCCAAAAGCAGTAGCATTCATGCAGGCTTGCACAGGATATACAAGATTGATAGCGGCAAGAGCCTGACTTCCGACTGCGTTTCCGACAAAGACACCGTCTACCATCGAATAAAATCCGCTGAACAACATGGATACCATTGACGGCAGAACATATCGATAAAATTTTCTGCTCAATTCACTTTTTAATTCATTCTTTATCATTTTTATCTTCTCCTTCCTTCATCAATAGAATACTTACAAGCACTGATTATAAACTATGGTCTTACACCAGAGTCAATCTTTCTTTTAAAAAAATTATAATCTTGTCATTTTATATAAAAAGGTTACATTGATTATACTATCCATCGTAAAGATTGAAGCCGAAATGATAAATTTATCTTATTTTTTATTTCCACTATCTGGATAATTTGTTTTCGTAGATGTCTAAAAAACGATAAATTACAGGAAAAGTGAAGAAAAGAAGAGAAAACAAGAGGTAATTTTTCATCATGAAGTTAGGAGGGTGTGAAATCACTGTAAATAATTACAAAAAAACTTGTGAAAGAAGAAGAATTCTGATAAAATAAAATACAGGCTGGAATTATTAAGAAAAGTGTGTATTTCAGTACAAAAATAATTAAAGAAAGTAGAGCTGATGAATTTTGGGCAGTAGCTGGTTATCTTATGCAATGGTGGTGATTCTGGTTGCACTTTCAGCGTTCTTTTCTGCTTCGGAAACTGCGTTTTCAAGCATCAATAAGATTCGATTGAAAAATATGGCAGACAGTGGCGACCAGAGGGCAATCAGAACGCTGAAGGTAGCAGAAAGTTATGAGCGTATGCTCTCAACAGTATTGATTGGAAACAATATCGTTAATATTGCTTCTGCATCAATTGCAACATTGATTTGTGGCCATTTATTTGGTCAAGAAAGTGGTGCGGCTATTTCCACTGTTGTCATGACAATCATTGTTTTGATTTGCGGTGAGGTGTTACCAAAGAATTATGCAAAAAACAATGCGGAATCTTTGGCACTGACAGTTTCAAGACCGATTAGCATACTGATGGTTATTTTTAAACCGTTTTCATCTATTCTTAATGTACTGGCTCAATTGATGGCAAAATATACCGGCAGCGGAGATGATAAACCATCCGTAACAGAGGAAGAACTGAAATATATTGTAGAGTCTATCGAAGAAGAAGGCGTACTGGAAGAAAAAGAAAGTGACCTTGTCCAATCCGCACTGGAATTTGATGAAATTGAAGTGCAGGAAATCGTTACCCCTCGTGTTGATATGATTGCACTGGATGTAAAGGATAGTTGGGACGAGATTTTAGAACTTGCAAAAAACAGCAAGGTTTCCCGTATTCCTGTTTACGAAGATACGGTTGACAATATTATCGGTCTTGTTCATGTGAGGGATATTTTGGAAGATGAGATTAGCAGCAAAGAACATAACATTCGCTCTCTGCTAACTCAATGCCTGTTTGTTCATAAAACAATGAACCTGTCACGTCTTTTGGAAAAACTGAGAAAAGAAAAGATGCCGCTTGCCATTGTAACAGATGATTACGGTGGCACTATGGGACTTGTAACAGTAGAAGACATTGTTGAAGAACTGGTTGGAGAAATCTGGGACGAATATGATGACTTTGAAGAGGAATTGGTGAAAAAGAGCGATTTCCTTTATGAGGTTAGCGGTGATTACAATATCTATGACCTGATGGAAGAATTAGACGAAGATAACCGTTCCTTTGAAAGTGATTATAATACTGTCAGTGGCTGGACACTGGAACAGCTGGAGCATATCCCACAGGTCGGCGAAGAATTTGTCTATGATGACTATATTCGTGTTACGGTAACAGAAATGGACGAACAGAGAATTACAAAATTAAGAATAGAGCTTCTGCCTAATGGTAAAAAGACAGACAGCGAACGAAATGGGGTTGAGTAATGTCAAAAAAGAAACCCGCAAAAAAGGATACACAGGATTGGCAGAAGATAGAAAGAACATCTGCAACACCAAAGGTATCGGAAAAAGAAGTATCTCAGCAAGAGAGTATTGAACAAGAAATTGTGGAACAAAAAGACTCACAACAGGAAAAGGAAGTTGTCTTTGAGCCTCAATCCGAAAGCAAAGAAGAAATGTCGGATAAAGCCGACAATCGGGATTGTGAACCATCAAAGCCAAACGAGCAGAAAGAGCAGAAAGAAAAGAAGGAAACCCTTCCTGAAAAAAAGAAGCATACTGATAAATTGATATCAAAGAAAGTATCTTCTAAAGAAAAAGCAAAAGGGAAGGCAACCCAAAAGGTACATAAAAGGAAATATTCTGCCGCCGTACCAATTGGAGGATTCTTTGTTTTGTTAGCTGTGATTGGTTTAATCACAGTGATTGTCTTTGGTGTGAGGGCAACGGAAAATCTGATTGATAACTCAAAACAGAAAAAAGAATTTGAAAATAAAATTCTGCCTGTCTTGATGTTTGACCCTGTGCCATTTGAAAACCCAAACGAAATGGGAGATCTGGCATTGCTTCGTTCTTCTATTTGGTCTGCAATCATTGAAAACAATGAAAAGTACATTATCGGTGACGGAAATATGGTTTCGGTACCACAGAGCGATGTTGATGTTGCCTGTGCAAAACTGTTTGGCAGTGAAGTTACCTTGCATCATCAATCATTCGAGGACTATTTGTCAATTTATTCTTTGGATGAAGAAACCAAAACCTACTATGTTCCGGTAGATGCTACTGTTTTGTATACTCCGCAAATTGAGGAAATTACAAAGCATGGCGATGTTTTAGACCTTACAGTCGGATATTTGGCACCGGATAACCAGTGGATGCAAAGTATCCGAGGAGAAACCAGCAAACCGATTCCAAGCAAATATATGATCTACGAGATGAAAAAGGTTGATAATGATTATCAGTTGATTGGAATTAAAGACCCACCGGATGGTGCAGTACCGGAAATTCCGCAGATTTCTGACAATGCAGAGCAGGCAACACCACCTGTTCCGATTACAGAAAAACCTCAGATAATCAATCCGGAATCGGAGAAAAAAGAAGAGCCGGAACAACCGGAGGAACAGCCTGAGAGATCGAAACCCGAAAATCCGGGGAACGAAAAAGATGACCAGGAAGTAGCACAAGCATAATCAGAAAAGGTAAGAGGAAATTTCCTCTTACCTTTTTTATATATAAATCTTACTTGAGCAATAGAAAAGAGTGTGATATAATAAAAAATTGTGTGAAAGTAATCTGCACAATTGTTGTTCAAAAAGAATAGAGGGATTAAAATGAAGGTAAAACTTCTGGTTCAAATCGGAATCATCTTTGGAATTTGTTTGCTTGGAGAATTCATTTCTTCGCTGCTGCCATTTGTCTTTCCGGCAAGTGTTATCAGTATGATGCTTGTCTTTGCATTTCTTCTCAGCGGTTTGCTGAAAGTAGAACACATTCGGGAAAAAGGGGACTTTTTGCTGAAAAACATGGCGTTTTTCTTTATACCATCCGGCGTTGCTTTAATAGAGCAGGTTGATGCAGTGAAGGGAAAGATCGTTCCACTTCTTTTCATTTGCCTTATTACCACCGTACTTACCTTTGTGGTATCTGCCTTTACAATTCGATTGGTTACAAAATGGCAGAATTCACTGAAAACCCTTTTAAAGAAGGAGGATAAATAGAGTGAGCGAAATTTTTTCTTCCCCTTTGTTTGGTATTGTACTTTGCATTTTTTCGTTTGAGGTGGGATTGTGGTTTAATCGTAAGACACATTCTCCGCTGGCAAATCCGCTGTTGATTGCAATTATCATCTGCATCGGTGTTTTGCAAGCTTTTTCGATTCCGCTGGAAAGCTTTCAGATGGGCGGAAAAATAATTTCAATGTTTTTAGCACCTGCAACGGCTGCTCTTGCAATCTCTGTATACAGCCAGCTAGAGGTTTTAAAGAAAAATTTTCTTCCGATTCTGGCAGGCACTTTGACCGGTTCCATTACATCAATCACAAGTGTGATTGTATTATGCAGACTGTTTGGATTAAGTGATGAGCTTACAGCTTCACTGATTCCCAAAAGTGTTACCACTCCTATTGCGATGGAAATTTCCAAACAGCAAGGAGGAATTGTTCCGATTACTGTGGCGGCAGTTATTATTACAGGAATCTTTGGTGCAATCTTAGCCCCAATTTTAATTAAGATTTTTCACGTTAAAAATCCGGTGGAAGCAGGTATCGCTATCGGAACTTGCAGTCATGCACTGGGAACCAGTAAAGCACTGGAAATTGGTGAGATAGAAGGAGCAATGAGCGGCATCGCAATCGGTGTAGCAGGAATTATTACAGTTATTTTAGCCATGTTTTTATAAATTAGATGTAGGTAATCTCACTCTATCTCTTTAAATAAAAGAGGGGGAGCCCTTCAATCGTTTCATTATTTGATACTTCGGTTTTCCTTTCAGCTTCTTATAGAAATTTTGCAGTATTCTCGCCTGCGTTTTGAGATTGATAATTTTTCCGTTCTTGCTAGCCCTTGCTTTTTTGCAAGGCCGTATTTAATATCTTAGAATATACTCGCTTTCAATTAGGCTCTTTGCTGACAGCTCAACTTGTTTTCTCGTTAAGCCGCTTTCTATATTTTCTAAACATAACAAAACCTCCTGTCATAGTTTCTATTCTATAACAGGAGGTTTTGCCTTTTAGGATGTCGTTCCTTTTTGTTTGTGATACGTGATATAAAAGAAAGACTGTGGGTTTAGGATTTTGTTGCTTTAGTTGAAGATATCAGTGTTGCATGATATAATGTTTTTTGATAGTGAAAAAGATTTTATACTGGATTGTGCAGGATTCAGAGGAGTGTGGGAAAATGTTTTGTCGGGTTGCAATATGTGATGATAGTGCAGCGGATCTGGAGTATGTACTGACGATTTTAAATATATGGGCAGGAAAGAAAGGTGTTTCCGTTCATGTGGAGCAATTTTCTTCCGCAGAGGCATTTTTATTTCGATATGCAGAGGAAAAGTCGTTTGATATTCTTCTTTTGGATATTGAGATGGGAAAAATGGACGGCGTAACAATGGCAAAGCGTGTGCGCAAAGAGAATGAAACAGTACAAATTGTCTTTATCACAGGATATTCCGACTATATTGCCGAAGGATATGAAGTGGAGGCACTTCATTATTTAATGAAACCTGTCAGTCAAGAAAAACTGTTTTCAGTTTTGGATCGTGCTTTGGAAAAGTTAAAGCAAAATGAGCGTTGCTTAAATCTGGAGCTGTACGGGGAAATGGTAAGGATTGCATTTTATGAAATTCGTTACCTGAACGTTCACCAAAACTATGTTACAATACACGCAAAGAAAGACTATACGGTAAAACGACCTCTGGGTGAATTTGAAAAGGAACTGGATAATCGTTTTTTCAGGGTAGGAAGAGCGATGATTTTAAATTTAAAATATATCCAGCGAGTTACCAAAGCAGAGGTGTTTTTATCTGAGGGTACAGTTTTGCCTCTGCCCAGAGGAGCCTATGAACCGCTGAATAGAGCTATTATTTCCTATACATAGGTAGATAAAAGGAGAAAGTCCATGAAGTTTTTTGCAAAAAAGATAGATCGGAAGTTGAATGCCTATCAGCGGGAACTGATAGAAACACATTACCAAGAGGTCGAAAATATGTATCGCCAAATGCGCGGCTGGCGGCACGACTATCGAAACCATATCCAAACCATGAAAGTATATGCAATAAACGGAGATATTGAGGCAATCAAAGAATATCTGGATGAGCTGGATACCGATTTAAACACTGTTGACACTGTGGTTAAAACAGGAAATGCAATGGCAGATGCTATTTTAAATAGCAAAATATCCCTTGCAAAGTCTAAAAATATCAACGTACAGATAGATGCTCATATTCCGGTAAAATTAAAGATGTCAGAGCTTGATTTATGTGTTATTCTCGGCAACCTGTTTGACAATGCTATCGAGGCAAGTCTTGCACTCCCGGAAGAGAAGAGGATGATTCGAGTATATATGGATATGAAGAACACACAGCTTTATATTTCTTTCACTAACTTTACCGCCTCAAATAAGATGAAAAAGACAGGGAAACTGTTTAAAACAACCAAAGGGAAAGGTCACGGCTTTGGCTTAGTGCGAATCGACAATATCATCGAGCGTTTGCAAGGCTATCTCAGCCGAAACAGTGAGGACGGAGCCTTTACAACAGAGATTTTAATACCACAGGTGTGATGCTTTTGCAATTCGTCACCCAATTTAAGCAATTCGTCCCCAAAATGGTTTGGGGGCGAATTTTTATGTTAGGATATATCCAGAGGTGAAGGAAATGAAACAGACTAAACAATCAAAAGTTCAAAAGCCAAAATACAATATGTGGCAAAACACAGGGTTTATGATTGCACAAGCATGGAAAATCAGAAAAAGTGTGCTGTTGATTTGTGTGTTAGTTGCAACTGTTACTGCGGGAAAAACGATTGCAGAAATGCTGATTGCACCTGCAGTTTTGAGTAAGGTGGAAACAATGGCTCCTTTACAGGAGCTGATTTTGACCATTGCAGTCTTTGGCGGAGTGTTGATTCTTTTGTCAGGGTTAAAGGGATACCTTGGTGAGAATACACTGTGGGGTCGTGTGGAAGTTCGGTTAAACATTCTTGCGATGATAACAAATAAGGTGGCTCGAACATCATACCCAAACATTCTGGATACTGATTTTATTAAATTTGAAGATAAAGCATCTGAGGCTGTATCTGGCAATGACACTGCAACTGAAGCCATTTGGACAACGTGGACTGATATTTTAACCAATATCATCGGTTTTGTTTTCTATTTGACACTTTTATCAGCTTTAAATCCTGTGTTGATTGCAGTTGTTTTGATTACAACAATAGCAGGATATTTTGTGTCAAAACGGATTAATGAGTGGGGTTATCGCCACCGTGAAGAAGAAGCTGCTTACAATAAAAGGATGGTATATCTTACTAAATTATCGACAGATCGTTTTTTTGCAAAGGATATTCGTATTTTCGGACTGCAAAACTGGTTGGAAGATATTTGGAACAGTACAATGAGCCTGTACCAGGGATTTTTATCCAAGAGGGAAGGCATTTATCTCTGGACAGATGTGATAGAATTACTTTTAACTTTGCTGAGAAATGGCGTAGCTTATGCTTATCTGATTTGGATGGTGTTAGAAAAGGGGTTGCCTGTATCGGAATTTTTACTTTACTTTAATGCAGTCAGCGGATTTACACAGTGGGTAAACGGAATTTTAAGCCAGTTTTCTATACTGCATAAACAGAGCATTGATTTATCCACCTTGCGTGATTTTTTGGAATGGAAAGAACCGTTTCTTTTTGAGGAAGGTAAGCCACTTGCAAAAGATTTAGATAAAGATTACGAAATATGTCTTGAAAATGTATCGTTTTGCTATCCCAAAGCCGAGAAAGATACCCTTTCAAATATCAATTTAACCATTCATCCCGGAGAAAAATTAGCGATTGTCGGTTTAAACGGGGCAGGTAAAACCACTTTGGTAAAGCTTGTGTGTGGTTTTTTAGACCCAACACAAGGAAGGGTGCTGTTAAACAAAGAGGATATTCGTCAATATAACCGTCGAGATTATTATGCACTTTTTTCCGCAGTATTTCAGGATTTTTCTGTTCTGGAAGCAAGTGTTTCGGAAAATGTGGCACAACGAGTGAAGGAAATTGACACTCAAAAAGTTTGGGAATGTTTAGAAAAAGCAGGGCTGACAGAGAAAATTCACTCACTGCCACAAGGACTGGATACAAAAATAGGAAGAAAAGTCTTTGAGGATGGAATCGAACTTTCCGGTGGACAGACTCAACGCTTGATGTTGGCAAGAGCTTTATATAAAAATGCTCCAATGCTTGTTTTGGATGAGCCGACCGCAGCACTTGACCCAATCGCAGAAAATGATATTTACATGAAATACAATGAAATGACATCGAACAGGACATCACTTTTTATCTCTCACCGTCTTGCATCCACTCGATTTTGTGACCGAATCTTATATATGGAGCATGGAGAGATTGTAGAGGAAGGAACACATGAATCACTTTTAGCACTTGATGGAGGATATGCAAATCTGTTTGAAGTGCAAAGTCAGTATTATCAAGAGGGAGGGAAAAATCATGGCAAATAAAGAGGAAAAATTATCTTATCGGGAAGTTATTCGTATGAATAACCGTGCATGGAAGATTTGGCACAAAATGTGCCCCAAATTATTTCTTGCAACAACTCTCCATTCTGCTTTTGCAGCACTCAGTCCCTATCTCACGATCTGGCTGTCTGCACAGATTATCAATGAATTAGCAGGAAAACGCAATCCGGATACTCTGATGAAACTGGTGCTCATTCAACTGATTTCGGCAGCCGTTTTAGCCTTGCTTACCGGGATTTTACAGCACTGGAAAATATACGAAGAAGATACTGCAAGTCAGATGGAAAATAAAATCTATATCGACAAAATGTTAACTTTAGACTATATAGATATGGACAGTCAGCATAGTTTTGACCTGTACTCACAAATGCGCCAAAATAGAGATTGGGCAGGATGGGGAATTCATAAAACGATTCGTTTCTTTGGAGAAAGCTTAAAGGCAATCTTGCAAATTGTTGGTGCAATTGGTTTATCAGTTAGCTTGTTTACAACAAAAGTTCCGGCTGGTGAAAAGCTGGTTGTTCTAAACAATCCTTTATTTATTATTGCTATATTTGCTTTAATGTTATTCGTTGCACTGATTTCTCCGTTTTGTGTAAGTAAGGGAAAAGCATACTGGACAAATTATGCTTCAGAGGCAAGGCTTGGAAATAGATATTTTTCCTTTTATGGTGGAATGAGCAGCGAACGAAAGCGTGCAGTGGATTTAAGAATATACAGTCAGCAAGAAAATGTTTGTAACTTCTATCTTGATGAAAACAACAATACGTTGTCAAGTAATTCTTCAATGTGTAAAAGTGCAAGAGGTCCTATGGGACTGTGGATCGCACTTTCTCAGGTAACATCTGTTGTTTTGATTGGTGTTGTTTACCTATTTGTTTGCCTGAAAGCATGGGCAGGAGCTTTCGGGGTTGGTTCTGTTACCCAATATGTGGGAGCTATCACCAGTTTGTTTTTAGGAGTCTCTCAGCTTTTACAGACAGTGGGAATGATGAAGGTAAACTGTGAGTTTTTAAAAACAAGTTATGAATTTTTGGATATTCCCAATAAGATGTACCAAGGCAGCTTAACCACAGAAAAACGTGCAGACAGAAAATATGAAATTGAGTTTAAAGATGTGTCTTTTTGCTATCCGGGCAGCGATACTTATGCTCTGCACCATGTGAATATGAAGTTTCGCATCGGTAGACGATTGGCAGTTGTTGGTATGAACGGTTCCGGCAAAACGACCTTTATTAAACTGTTGTGCCGCTTATATGACCCGACCGAAGGTCAGATTCTGCTCAATGGAATTGATATTCGCAAGTATAAATATGATGATTATATGGATATCTTTTCGATTGTGTTCCAGGATTTTCAGCTTTTCTCTATGCCGTTGGGGGAAAATGTAGCCTGCTCTTCTAAGTATGACGCACAGCGTGTTATAAAGTGTCTAAACGATGCAGGATTTTCTGAGCGTTTAAAAGAAATGCCGGACGGTTTAGAGACCTATCTCTATAAAGAGCTGAATGAGAAGGGCGTTGAAATTTCCGGTGGTGAAGCACAGAAGATTGCGATTGCCAGAGCTTTGTTTAAAGATGCCCCGTTTATTATCTTGGACGAACCGACTGCGGCTCTGGACCCAATTGCAGAAGCAGAGATTTACAGCAAGTTTAACGACATTGCCGGAGATAAAACCGCAATCTATATCAGCCATCGTCTTTCCTCCTGTAAATTCTGTGATGAGATTGCGGTGTTTGATAACGGTGCAGTTATTCAACAGGGCACTCATGAAGATTTGATAGCGGACAAAGATGGAAAATATTATGAACTTTGGAATGCTCAAGCCCAGTACTATACAGAGAATAAAGAATAAAATAATCAATAACTGAAAAATCTGTTAAAGTCTTTAAGGCAAATTAAAAAATCC
>JAHHTY010000015.1 GCA_020024325.1 Negativibacillus sp. | reverse complement strand
AAATCCTTTTTGCGGGGGACAAAGGATGCAGGAAAGAAAGTGATTACAAGTAACAGCAAGATTCCTTCAATGGATGTAAGGATGTAATTTTAAAGTATAAAAAGGGTAGAGAAAAGCGGTCATGATAGAAATCATGACCGCTTAAATTGTAACGATAACTCAGATGATAAAATATCGTCCTGTATGTTGCTTGTATGTTGTGTATTCCTCACCAAAAGAATCTGTTAAAAATTGTTCTTCTTGAAGAATTTGTAAATGTAACATTATAACTGCATAAAGCACAAAAAGTAAATGAATAACATTGAAAAAGGAAATTAACAATCCAAGATACATAAGATCAAAACCAAGAAAGGCGGGATTTCTGCTCCAACGATATATTCCTGATTTAATAAGTGTCGTTTTATCCTTTTCAGGAATACCTGCTCTCCAACTATCCTGCATTGTCCACATTGCAATAATGAAAATGAAAACACCGAGCAAAGCGATAACGATTCCAATCCAACAATCCGAAGGTTTCCGAATAATACTAATAACTTCTATGGGAATAATGGTATAACTGGATATTTTCATAAGTGTTTCGATAAGCAGTATCTTTTTAGGTTTATTGCCTTTACCGATTTGATTGGTCCGGATACCTTGGCGATGTTGCAGAAGCATTTTTGAAAAATATGCAATATAAAATATTATAATGACAATAAGTGCTGCAATTTGAATCGTGACCATCAAAAGTTACCCTCCATATATGAAATATTCAGAAAAGAAATTGCAAGTTTCCGCTTATAAAGCTTATCATAAATTCATAATTTTTTCAATCACACATAGTATGGTAACGCTAACTCTTAAAACCGCTGATTGACTATTAGGCTATAACACAGTATTTTTTATGAAATAGAGCAATACGGTCTTGTTTAAAAAACAAACACCTGCCCCTTTACAGGTTAAGGATGATTACTTTGTGATGAAAACAGGGAATAGAGGCATCCGACTTTCCATACTTAATGAAAGGATTATTTTGCGTAAAAGAAAAGCAGGGAACCGTTTCTGATTTCCTGCTTTATGGTGTTGCTGCTGTATAAAATAAAATTAACTCATTCAAAAATGAAGATTTCTTCAATTGGAGCTTCTACAATTCGCGAAATATCAATCGCCAATTTTAATGATGGATTATACTGTGCTTTTTCCAGTCGCATAATAGTTTCCCGACGAACCCCAACCTTTTGGGCTAATTGCTCCTGTGTCAAGCCTTTTAATTGTCGGTATTTTTTTAATCTGCATTCAAACTCTGCCATACTCTAATCCTCACTTTCACCTGCTTGCTCATCATGGTCATAGCGATAAAGTAAGTATTCTGAGAGAAAAATTCTTAATGCAAAAGCGATGGATAAAGTTATAATAACAGCAATCAACGTGTATTCCAGACTTCCAAACAGTTTTCTCTGGCAAAGAATGAGGAAAGCCAGAAAAATAATCGAGAGTGTAATATTGGATGCTTTCAAATTGGCTTTGGCTGCGTTTTCTAAAAAACGTTCATCCATAAAGGTCCCGGACATTTTTCCCTCATAGTAAAATCCAAAGAAACCAAAGAAAAGGAAAAATGTGAAAGGGAAAACACTTCCGTCAATGGAATATGTCCAAAAACCGCTGAATCCAAGAAGCCCCAAAAAGCCCAAATAGCCAAGCTTAGGATTAAGACTGCGTGTCTGATGCGTTCTTTCGGTTTGCCGCGTCTTTTTGCAGATATTGGATATAAGTGTTACAAATAAGGTAATTCCATAAATACAGGTAAGGAAAATCGAAAGGATCATCGGCAGATCTTTGAGCTGAAATGTGTATCGTTCAAAGTCCATTGGAACAACCAGACGAGAATCGTTAAAGGTGACAGCATACCACGATGAAGCAAGTAAAAGCAGAACACAAAAAATTCCCCAGGCAATCAAGAATTTTGCTTTCTTTTTCATAATAAAACCTCCATTTAAATGTGATATATACATCTCTTTATGAGATAAATATATCATAATAAAAATAAGCTGTCAAGTAAAAAGAGATATATTTATCTCAATATATAAAGCTGTGACAATCTTCAAATTCATAATTTCATACACCGAAAGTCTTGATAATCTTTTTGCTAACGATGTCGTTTTCCTAAAATTACATTGGAGATTATTTCCGAAATCTGAATTTTGCTTGATGTAACGGTTGCACCTAAACCGATATCACTTAATCTTCTCAGTACGCATTGTTACGCTGACAGAGCAAAAAGAGAAACAGGCAGAAAAGACAGCAATATCCAAGAGGTAAACACAGTCATGCTACAAAATTTTCTGCACCCAAAACTGACCTTTCATGATAAAGAAATAGACAACCGACCCAAACGACATGTGTGGCAAAAATAGCGGATAGAAAACCCGTTTGACAGAAAGAATGACGCAGATACAGGTTAATAAGGAATAGATTTATTCATAAAATCATGCTAGAATTTATTTATCTAACATCCTGAAAAGCAAAATTGTTGCCCATGTAACGAAAAGTAGCATGATAGTTGGTAGAGCAACCTACTCCTTTTTGCTATAATTACAGCCACAATACATCAGTACATTATAAAAGAAAGGGGAAGCATGATGCAGAATACCATTATTATGACAATCATTTTCCTGCCAATTATACTTGCAATCTTTGGAGGTACAATTTATTTTATGATACTGCTGTGTAAGTCGTTGAAAAAATATATTGGCAGCAGAGAAATCAGGAAAGAAAACAGCTGCGTTAAAAAAGCTCTGGGAGAAGTTTTAAAAGAGCTCAGAGCCAGTTGTAAAATAACGCAGGAATTTGTAGCCGAAAGTTTAGGTGTCAGCCGTCAGGCTGTATCAAAGTGGGAAAACGGTACAAGCGACCCCAGTATGTCTAACCTAATTGCATTGGCTAAACTGTACGGAGTAACTGTTGAAGAAATTTTGAAGCAAGTCAAAGAAAATCGAAAAGAATAATGATATCAATGGTACAACATCAGGTGAAGAGGTTTCAAGGTTTCAAGTTATCATACTTCACCCTAACTGTTCTGCCTACCGAGAGAATCACATATTCTTCATCATTGAAAGAACAGAATCGATGCTCTGCCCTTTTTCTTTGTTTTTTGGCTAGCTGCACTTTCTATGGTGGTTAACACCTGTGTCTTTTGTCTGTAAACAGCAAGTATTGCATAATACATAAATGCCTATTCAAATAATAATAATTTGATGAGAAAGGATGATTTTTATGAGAAAAATAACAGTACTAGTTATGGTGACAATTCTGTGTTTTTTATTGACAGCTTGTGCTTCAAAAAATTCACAAGATATCGCATCTGAGGAACTTGGCATCAACGTATCTGAAGGTGAAGAAATTTCAAATTACGATACCCATAGTGGTAATGGAGATGGGGCATCTTGTGTCACTTTTCAGTTCAGCAACGACAATCTTTTAGAGGAAATAAAATCTAACCCCGAATGGAAATCTTTCCCACTTGACGAAACAGTCAAAACATTAGTTTATGGAGTTTCAACGGAAACAAGTGCTATTGGACCGTATTTAAATGATAATGAAGGGAAGAGCTTAGTTCCGGAAATTCAAAACGGATACTATCTGCTGATTGACCGGCAAGTAGAAAAGGATAAAGCATTGGAAGAAGATATTTTGCATAGATACTCTTTTAATTTTACTTTAGGAATATATGACACCGATACAAACACTTTATATTTTTGTAAACTGGATACCTAATGTCGTTAAAAGAACTTTGCAGTTGAATATCTCAAAGTTGACCGTTGATATACCATATGGTGAAATATCAGCGGTCTTTCTTTATCTAAAATTTAAAGGTATCTTAGGATAAACTTTGTAAATCAAGATAATTGATTTTTTGATAAATTTTGACAATACACCCACGCTAATGTAGGTATGGTAAATTTGAAAATTATATTTAGCTAAAAGCAACCATTCATTTTCTTCACTAGTGTAAATAAGAGTAGATATTTTTGTAATTTTTAAAAATGATTTTCCGATTGTTTAATATAAAAACGCAATATTTGTTAAAAAAAACAAAATAAAATCCTATTTTTGTTCCGCAATATTTCGAAATATTTTAAAATCGACAAAAAAAGCATAAAATCAGTTTTTAAAGACCATAACCTTGTTATTAAAAAAACAGATTTGTAAAAAAAGCAAAAACTTTTGTACCTCAAATCCAAAATGTTAAAATAATGGCAAACATTTCCGATAAAAAATGAATCTTTTTGTGTGATTTCGCATAAAACAATATTGAAAAAATTATGAATTTAGTGTAGACTAATTTTGTTAGATATTGTTAGGAGGTACTGCGTGAATTTAAAAAACAAGAAAATCTTACAGATTGTGGCTTCCATTCTGGTTTTGGGGGCTGTGGTTGTTGTGGCTAATCTCCAAAAGGAAAGAAATACTCCCACAGTTTCCACCGAGTTTATGATGGACACTGTTATCATGCAAAAACTGTATGGAAAACGTGCACCTCAAGCAATTGCGGAAATCGAAGATCGACTTCGACAATATGAGAAAACCTGTTCCATGTACATAGAAAACAGTGAAATTGATTTAATCAATCAAAATGCAGGGAAGAAGTTTGTCGAGGTTTCGGATGATACTTTAAATATGATTGTTCGGGCAAAGGAATTTTCTGTGCAATCTAATGGTTTATTTGATATTACCATTGCTCCGCTGACAACTCTCTGGGGGATTACCTCAGAATCCCCAAAAGTACCTTCTGAACAGCAGATCAGTCAGGCAAGAACCCTAGTAAATTATCAGGATATTTTAATTCAAAATCATCAAGTTAAATTAAAACACCAAGGGCAGGCGATTGATTTAGGAGCGGTGGCAAAAGGTGCTGTCTGTAATATCATCAGAGAAGTTGCTCAGAAATATAATATAACAAAAGGATATGTATCAGTCGGAGGAAATTTGATTGTGCTCAAAGATACTCCAACAGGAAGCAATTATCGTTTTGGCATTCGTGACCCGAAAGGTGATGAATCGGAATACATTGCAACTGTTCTTCTAAACGGAAAAACGATGGCAACATCAGGAGCCTATGAGCGGTGGTTTGAACAAGATGGCAAGCGTTATCATCATATTATAAATCCTCACACAGGTTATCCAGCAGAAACGGATCTTCTTTCAGTGTCGGTTATTTCAGAAGACGGTATGTTGGCAGATTGTCTTTCTACAACATTTTTTATAGAAGGGAAACAAGCAGCTCTTGCAAAGATGCAGGAAGAAGAATATCAATTGATCGTTGTTGATTTGCAGGGAAATGTGTTTTACTCCCCGTCTTTAATCAATAATTTGCAGCCTAATGAAGATAAGCCGTATCAATTTATTGCCTATAAAGAAAGCAGTGAGAAGCAATGAAGAAAAATCTTGCCGGAAAAATCAGCTTGATGGGTCTATTGTTTGCTTTGGCAATGACCTTTTCTTATTTAGAAAGTATGATTGTTATTCCCGGTTTGTTGCCGGGGATTCGTCTTGGCTTGTCCAATCTTGTAACAATGTATTGTCTGTTCTTTTTGGGAAAGGCTGCCGGATACACGATGGCAGTCATGAAATCTGCATTTGTTGTTTTAACAAGGGGCCTAATTTCCGGTATGCTCAGTCTGGCAGGGGGATTGCTTTCAGTGACTGCCATTCTTTTAATCAACCGACTTTGCAAACATTCTCTTCATTATATAACGCTCAGTGTGATAGGAGCGGTTTTTCACAATATCGGTCAAATGCTTTTGGCAAAATACCTGACCAATGTGTTTTTATATTACTATATCCCGGTATTGGTGCTTTCCGGTTTGCTGGTTGGCATTGTGACCGGAAAAATGTTTGAATGGATAATACCCTACCTTCCGCAAAGGTATCGCTGCCGGTTACAAAAGCATAGCGAAAAACAGGGATTATTATAAAGATACACAAGCTGTACTTTTATCTGAGAAAGTTCAGCTTGATATCATGTCTGGAAGGATTTCTCAGGCAAATTATAGAAATGGGGGCTAAAATCGTGTCTAACAATGGAAAGAAGACATTGCCGGGCGTGCATGTTCCGCATCACAAGAACACCAACGACAGTGTTCCGCAGGTCATGCCTGTACCGGACAAGGTGTACATTTCTTTGCATATGCATATGGGTGCGCCTTGTGAACCGTTGGTGAAAAAAGGGGATTATGTAAAGGTAGGGCAGCTCATCGGTTCTTCTCAAGCTTTTATGAGTGCAAGAACTCATTCCAGTGTTTCTGGTACTGTTGAGGCAATCACAACAATGACAACCAGCATCGGTAACACCGATCAGGTTGTTGTAATCGCAACAGATGGAAAGCAAGAGGTTTCCGAGGAGGTACAGCCTCCGGTTGTTACCAATTATCAGGAATTTTTGGACGCACTCAAGTGTTCAGGTCTGGTTGGTTTAGGTGGTGCAGGTTTTCCTGCTCATGTTAAATTCAATTTGAAAGACCTTAATGCAGTGGATACTCTGGTAATCAATGCTGCGGAGTGTGAACCATACATCACTACAGACCTGCGTACCATGCTGGATAAATCTGATATGCTGATGAAAGGAATCAAAGCTGTTCAGAACTTTATGGATATCCATAAGGTGTATATCGGCATTGAGGATAACAAACAGGATGCAATTGAAAAACTGCGTAAAGAAACAGAAAATGATTCTACCATCGAAATCGTTGCATTAAAAGCCATGTATCCAAAAGGTGCAGAAAAAGTAATTGCATACGAAACCTGCGGCAGAGTTATTAAAGAAGGTCAGTTGCCGTTCCAGGCAGGTGTCATTATCAGTAACGTTACATCCATGGCATTCATCGGTGAGTACTTGACAAACGGTATGCCTTTAATCACGAAAACCCTCACTATCGACGGTTCTGCAATCAAAGAACCGAAAAATGTCGTTGCTCCAATCGGTGCAACCTTTAAAGACATTGTGGATTTCTGCGGAGGCTTCACCGAAGAACCAGCAAAAGTTTTGATGGGTGGTCCTATGATGGGAACTCCATTATATGACATCAGTTATCCTCTGGTAAAGAACAACAATGCAATGCTTGCTTTCACAAAAGCAGATGTACCACACTGGGAAGAAACAGCTTGTATCCGCTGCGGTCGTTGTGTCAGAGCTTGTCCGATGGGCTTGATGCCATCTTTAATTGAAACTGCATTTAAAATGAAAGATACAGATGAGCTGAAAGCATTAAAGGTTAACCTGTGCATTGAATGTGGCTGTTGCTCTTATGTGTGTCCGGCAAAACGCCAGCTGGTTGTTACCAATAAGCTGTCTAAGCGTTTAATTGCTCCAAAAAAATAATTGAGGTGAATTGCTTTGAGTAATAAATTGATCGTATCCGCTTCGCCGCACGTTAGGGATAATGCGACGACAAGCACGATTATGAGAGATGTTTTAATTGCTTTGACCCCGGCTTTAATTGCTGCAACCATTATTTTTGGTTTTCGTGCATTGCTTTTAACTGCGGTCTGCATTGCGTCCTGTGTTCTTTTTGAATATGCAGCTGAGCGAATTCTTGGAAGAACCAATACCATTTCCGACCTGAGTGCTGCCGTTACCGGCATGATTCTTGCATTTAATCTACCGGTACAGTTTCCGCTTTGGATGGCAATTATCGGCAGCTTCTTTGCAATCGTTGTTGTAAAACAGCTGTTCGGCGGTATTGGCAATAACTTTGCAAACCCTGCAATTGCTGCCAGAATTTTTCTGTTGCTTTCTTTCTCCCAACCTATGACAACATGGCTTCAGGTAGAAAACGGCAGAGCAATAGAGGGCGTTTTCGGAGCAACTCCTTTAGCACTGATTTCTACCGGTAATACAGCAAACCTGCCAAGCATTATGGAAATGTTCCTGGGTGTCAGAGGCGGCAGTATGGGTGAAACTTGTGCGCTTGCACTGATTATTGGTGGTATTTATCTGATTTACAGAAAAGTTATCACAATAACCATTCCGCTTTCCTTTATTGGTGGGGTCCTTGTTTTGTCTTTCCTGTTCGGTGTAAATCCGGTTTATGAGCTTTTGGGTGGTGGTCTGCTTCTCGGTGCTTTCTTCATGGCTACCGACTACACCACCTCTCCAATTACCGAAAAAGGAAAATTGATTTTTGGCCTTGGCTGTGCATTGATTACAATGGTAATTCGTGTATTCGGTTCTTATCCAGAGGGTGTATCTTACTCTATCCTGTTAATGAACATCATCACTCCTCACATCAATAGAATGGTTCGTAATAAAGCATTTGGAGGTGTACAGCAGTAATGAACGCAATGAATGAATTTGTAAAACCGACATTGGTGCTTGGCATCATCTGTCTGGTGATTACTGTGCTGCTGTCTGTCAGCCACGAAATTACTCAACCAATCATTAAAGAAAATGATCGTAAATTAGCAGAACTCTCCAGAACCGAAGTTCTTACCGAAGCCGATGCTTTTGAACAGGTAGAGGGAGAATTTCCGGACGGTGTTCAGGATGTTTACGCTGCACAGAATGGTGCTGGTTATACAGTAACAGTTACCTCTAAAGGTTATTCCAGCGACCCACTGAAAGTAATGGTCGGCATCAAGGAAGATGGTACCATCGAACGCATTAAGGTTTTGGCAAACAACGAAACACCGGGTCTTGGTTCCAAAGTTTCTAACAAAGACTTTGTTCAGCAGTTTGATGGCATGGACAGCTCTATGGAAAACTTTGAAGCAATCGGCGGTGCAACCATTTCTTCCGGTGCAATGAAACGTGCGATGGAAACCGCATTCCAAGTATTTGAGATTGTGAAAGGGGAGTAGGGAAGATGGAAAAATCAAATCTGCAAATTCTCACAAACGGTATCATCAAAGAGAACCCTGTATTGGTACTGGTTTTGGGAACCTGTCCAACTCTTGCTGTAACAACTATGGCAAAAAACGGTATTGGTATGGGTTTGGCAGCTACCTTTGTTCTTCTTGGTTCTAATATTGTTATTTCTTTACTGAAAAAAATTATCCCGGATAAAGTACGAATCCCATGCTTTATTGTTGTTATCGCAGGCTTTGTAACTTTACTGAGTGCGCTTCTTCAGGCATATGTTCCGGATGTATATGCTGCATTGGGTATCTTTCTGCCATTGATTGTTGTAAACTGTATCATTCTTGGCCGTGCAGAAATGTTCGCAAGCAAGAACAGCGTTTTCAAATCTGCACTGGACGGTATCGGTATGGGACTTGGATTTACCCTGGCTCTGCTGATTATCGGTTCTATCCGTGAAATCCTTGGTTCCGGTACATGGTTTGGTATGCCTGTCACAGTAAATCTGTTTGCTCCAATGTCCATCTTTGTTTTGGCTCCGGGCGGATTCCTTGTATTCGGTTGTGTTATTGCACTGCTCAATAAATTGTCTAACGGAAAAGCTGTAAAGAGAAAGAGCTTCGGTTGTGAATCCTGTCCAAATGCATCCGGCTGTGCAAATGCAGGAAAGGGAGGCTGTGAATAATGGAAATCTTTAAAAATATGATGTATATTCTCGTTACTTCTGCTTTGGTCGAGAATATCGTACTGGCAAAATTTTTGGGTTGCTGCCCATTCCTGGGTGTATCCAAAAAGTTAGATTCCGCAGTAGGTATGAGCTCTGCAGTTATCTTCGTTTTAATCATGGCAACTGCTGTTACATGGCCAATTTATACCTTTGTTCTGGCACCACAGCAAATGGAATATCTGCAAACCATTGTGTTTATTCTGGTTATCGCTGCGTTGGTTCAGATGGTAGAATTTATTCTGAAAAAATACATGAAAGCATTGTATAAATCTTTGGGTGTTTATCTCCCGTTGATTACAACAAACTGTGCTGTATTGGGTTGTACTTTGCTGAATATCGAAAATCATTACACTTTCTTAGAATCCATTGTTAATGCATTCGGAGTTGGCTTGGGCTTCCTGATTGCAATGGTTTTATTTGCAGGTGTTAGAAGCAAAATGGAAACTGTTGAATTTCCAAAGAGCTTTCAGGGTATTCCAATTACACTGATTGCTGCTTCTATTGTATCTATGTCCTTCATGGGATTTGCAAACGTTGCAAACGGTATTTTCAAATAACGAAAAGGGGAAGAATCTGTTATGTTAGAATCTATTTTAGTTCCTGTTCTCACTGTTACGGGAGCAGGTTTGGTTGCAGGTCTTCTTCTCTCTATCGCATCTAAATTTTTTGCGGTAGAGGTAGACGAAACCGTAGCAAAACTTAGAGAAAATCTTCCAGGTGCAAACTGTGGTGCTTGTGGTTGTGCAGGTTGTGATGAGTATGCAGCAAAAATGGCAGCCGGAGAAGCAGAACCAAATCTGTGTCCTGTTGGCGGTGCATCAGTTGCAGAAAAACTGGGAGAAATTTTGGGCGTATCCGTTGGCTCTATTGAACCAAAACGTGCTGTTGTAAAATGTCGTGGTCATTTGCAGACCAGCGATTATATTATGGATTATGACGGTCCCAAAACCTGCCAAGCAGCAAAACTGCTTTATAATGGTAGAACCAGCTGTAACTATGCTTGTCTGGGATATGGAGATTGCGTGAATGCTTGTGAATATGATGCAATCCACATCATCAACCACATTGCAACAGTGGATGAAGATCTTTGTATCGGCTGTGGTGCTTGTTCAAAAGTTTGTCCAAACGGTATTTTGGAAATTTTACCAAGAAGCCAAAAAACCTATGTTACCTGTGTCAATCATGATAAAGGTGCAGATACCAGAAAAATTTGTACCAATGGTTGTATCGGATGCAGAAAATGTGAAAAGCTCTGTGAATTTGGAGCAATCACAGTGGAGAACAATTGTGCTCATATTGATCCTGAAAAATGCACCAACTGCGGTAAATGCGTCGAGGGTTGCCCGGTTAAATGTATTCACTGATTTTAAGAACTTTTAGAGTGGTAAAGACAATGTAGGGGATAAAGTCTTTTAAGAGAATAGTACACTTTGTATGAATGGCACTTTCTCGGCTTTAAAATATGAACCCTATCCTTTTTGTCCTGCTTCAGCTAATCAAATATCTTTATAAAAAGAAAAAGCAGCCGTACTTCATGGTCCGTTTTACTGGACCTAAAGTACGGCTGCTTTTTATATCACCCGGTTATATTCTATCTTTCATACTTTATAAGTGGGAATATTCAATTATATCTTTAAAGATAATCGCTCTTTTTCAATCTAGTCTGCCAAAATTTTAATCAGCAGATCACCCATACCAACATTGTATCCGCTGGTAGCAAAGATACCGTTGAGTCCAGGTTTCGTAACAACGATCAATGGCAGTTTGTCAGGGTCAACATACATTCTGCGTGCAATCGAAGAAACATTCTCACGGAAATCATCATAGCAGATGGTAACATTTGGAAGAAGTTCCAATGCTTTTGCAAGAGTATGATTTTTCTTTGCATCATCATTGCGGATAATAAATACCAACTGGGCATCCAAAGCGTTATAGCGTTTGTGATGTTCAATCAATTCATTAAGAATATGTTCGGTCGGTTCCTTACCTTCCTCCAGCCAGAACAGAATGTTTGCTTTGCCTTCGGTAAGTTTTTCAGCCGCTACCTTGTTTCCATCTTTATCCTTTAAGGAGAATGGAAGAATGTCCATGTTTTCCAGCATATCGGAAATCTTGGTATCACGCAGACGGATGGTGAGGGAATCAGCAGCATTTTCAGCAACGGTAAAACGGTACTCTTTGGTGAACAAACTTCCGTTTGGCATTCTCTTTGCTGTCAACAGACGATATGCACCAGGAGCCAAGTCCAGCTGAACTTTGCCATCTTTCCATTCTCTCTGGCTTAAATCAAGAGTATGGTAGATGCCATCACGCAAAAGAGCGACACTCCAGTTCTGGAAGTACACCCATTTCGTGTCGTCCCCGGAAACAATAGTAAATGGCAGAGTCTGTGCTTTGCTGTCTTTTTCTACATTGTGGAAGCTTCCGTTGCAGTAGTACTGTGCAGCCTTAGTTTCGGGGTTCAGTCTTGCAGCAACTCCCAAAGTACGACAGATTGCAACAAACAGAACTTTCTTAGAAAGATGGGAACCAAATCCAACCTTTAACAGACTGGCAGGTACAGCAATCAAAGAACCATACTCTCTTTCATCGTTAGAAGAAATGTTTTCTAAAATCCAGTTCCATGCAGTTTCTGGATTAGCACGGAAATCTGACTTCTGTTCTTCAGTAAACTGCTCAGAAAGTGCAGTTCTCCAATCGGTTAATTTTTCGGTGGCAACACGAGGGGAGAGGAGGTATGGGATGTAAATTTCATCTGCAAGATCTTTTGGTTCAGCTGCATTTGCTAAATGTTTTTCCAAAACTTCTGCACACAGGTCAGTTTTGTCCTTTACGGTCAGAACGTTCAGCAGTTTTGCACGCAATACCATATTTTCAGCAGAAGAAGCTGCTTTTAAGAATGTCATAATTTCATCGGAGTTGCCCTTTGCGTCAAACAGAGCTTTTGCAGCAAATTTAGCAGCCTCTCCACACAGTCCCAATTCTTTAGCAGCTTTGTCAGCGGATTCTTCGGTGTAGAAGTGAGCTTCTTTTTCATGGAGAAGGGAAGCAGCAGCATCAAATTTTTTCTGCTGAGTTTCTTTCTGTTCATCGGTCAGACGAACTGCAAACTTCATATTGTCTTTTGGAGGAACAACATCATATTCTTCTCCGGTAAGATTTTCGGTCTGGCAGCTGCAAGCGTCAGCAAAATCAAGAGTAACAGAAGATTCGTTTCTGGAATCAACCAATCGAGTCATAAATTTGCCGTCTTTTACAGCATGGATGTGTAAGTCACCCAGTCCCAGTGTGATGGAAGCTTCTCCGTTCTCATCAGAAATCAGTGTAGAAATAGGGAAGAACTCAGAGTAGTTGAGCAATTCTATGCGGAGGGTAACACCCTGTACAGGTTTACCGTTTTCTGTTACTTTAATGGAGAAGGTCTGTTTATCAGCATAACGGAACAGTTCGTTACAGATAGTGGTCAGTCCTTCGTGGGTAACAATCTCTTCTCCCTCTACATAATCGGAGAACATTCTGCTGTGGATAATCATTGCACGGGAAGCAGCAGCGGTAAACCAGCCTTTGTCAAGAACTTCTTCTGGTTCGCAAGCACCTAAATAGTGCCAATCGCCGTCGCACCATACCTCAATCCATGCATGGTTATCATCACAGTGTGGCCATCTTGGGGTATAGATCTGTCTGGTTGGAATACCAACACTGCGGAAAGCGGTGGTTGCAAAGGTAGATTCTTCACCACAACGACCGTATGCACAACGAAGTACAGTCAGCGGGTTCGCAGTTCTGTCATCGGTTTGACGGTATGTAGCATTTTCAAAGCACCAATAGTTCAGTTCCAGTGCAGCTTCTTTCATGCTGGTGGTTTTGTTTGCCTGCACCAGTCTTGGCCAGCACAGATCATAGAATGCACGACGGCAGTCTGTGATATCTTCGGTATTTACACGGTAGTATAAAACGTGGTTAAGGAAGATGTCCTCGGGAATGGTTTGACACCAAGGGGTGTTTTTACGCAGGAATAAAGCATGATCGACATAAGTTAAGAAAAGTGAAAAATCATAGTTTGCAATGTCGCTGATTGGCATTGTACCATAAAGATACTTCATACAAATTTTCTGGGCTTCATTACAATGTTCCAGATTTTCCATAATTTCTTTTTCACGTCCGCCGAAGAATGGACGTGCAGCTTCAAAATACTGTTCAGCCTTTTCACACAGAGTTTGGCTGAAATGAAGGTCACAAGACATAAATATCCTCCTTGAAGGTTTAGAACCTTAAAATATAAAAATCGGTGTTAATCCCCGTTTTTAGCTTTTATCGTGCACAAACACTGTCCAGAACAGTTCTGGCTTTGCGTATTTCTTCTGCACTGGTCTGCCAGATAGTATATTCGCTGACAAGTGGCAGCCCCATACTAACATCTTTTTTACGATAGGTCATTGGGCTGTCCATGGTAATTTTGCCGGACATATGAAAAGAGGTTGCCCCTGTGGATACAGCAAGTTTTTGAATTACAGAATCCTTTACTCCGCTGCCGATTAAAATATCAATTTCATCGCCTGCTTGTTTAACAAGTTCGCATAACAAATCAGCGCCCTCCAAAGCAGTATTTTTTTGCCCGGAGGTCAAAATAGTATCAATGTGCAGTTCTTTTGCCTGCTGCAATGCCTTTACTGGGTCAACGCAAACATCAAAAGCACGATGCAGGGTAACGCTCATACCTTTTGCTTCTTCCATTAAAATTGCCATACGTTTTGTATCTAAGGTACCATCCGGATTCAGAATGCCGATCACAACGCCGTCAGCACCTGCTTCACGGAACATTTTTACATCTCTGCGGATAATCTCAAATTCCTCATCGCTATAGCAAAAATCACCGAATCTTGGTCGAATCAATACATTGATTAAGATATCACATTTTTCACGAATGCGATGATAAAGATTGATGTCAGGGGTTGTACCTCCAATCATCAAATTTCCACACAGCTCTAATCGGTCAGCTCCGCCTTCTTTTGCAGCAAGTGCAGATTCTACACTTTCAACACAGCATTCAAGTAATGGTTTTTTCATCATTTTTAAAATCCTCTCTTTTAATATCGGTCTGCCGCAGTAAAGTGGCGATCCAATAAGAAATACATTGTAGCGGTGGAAGCACCGGTTGCTCCCTCGGATTGAAATTCATAAACAGGTTTGCTTACATCGGCAACTCCGGCAATATCCAAATGTATCCATGGGTGGTTTTCTACAAACTCACGAAGGAAAAGTCCGGCAACAATGCTTCCGCAACCATATCTTGCAGAATTTACTAAATCTGCAACCCTGCCTTTGAGCATATCTTGATACTCTTCATCAGTAGGGAGATCTACATATTTTTCTCCGGCTCTTGCTCCGGCACGCAGCAGCTCATCTTCAAAGCAATCGTTGTTAGTCATAACTCCGGCGCGAATATTGCCATAAGCATTGGCAATCGCCCCGGTAAGGGTTGCCACATCGACAATGCGGTCTGCCTTTTCAATGCGGATTGCATAGGTGATTGCATCGGCTAAAATCAATCTGCCCTCTGCATCACTGCTGAAAATCTCAACTGTTTTTCCGTTCATTGCAGTGATAACATCTCCGGGAACAGAAGATGTGTTGGAAAGACGGTTTTCTACTACAGGGACAACCGCAACAACATTAGCCTGAGCCTTGTTTTTTGCCAGGGCACAGATAGCGGCAGTCACTGCGGCAGCTCCTCCCATATCACATTTTGTATTGATTAAACCTGCATTTGTTTTTAATGAATAACCACCGGTGTCTAGGGTAACACCCTTTCCAATCAGAGCAGTTACTTCCTTATCATCCGGATTTCCCATATAGCGCAGGACAGCAAGCTTACAAGGGTATCCACTGCTAAGTCCAACACTCAAAAAAAGATTCATACCCAGTTCTTTTGCTTGCTCTGCCTCCACCACTTTTGTTTCACAACCTACATCTTTAGCGGCAGATATAATTTGTTCTGTAAATGTGAGAGGATTCAGCAAATTTCCGGGAGTGTTGACCCAATCTCGTGCCATCATTATATAATTTGAAACAACTGCGGATTTATCCACAACATCTTGAAACTCCTCCTGATAGGGAGATTCAAAACCCTGAAGGTAGGCAGTATATTGATATTTTTCTTTTGCGGTTTGATAATAGCCTTCAAATTGATACAAACCAAGCATCATACCACTGGTTAAATCATAGATACTATCAAGACCATACAAACGGATTATTTCAGAAGCATCTACCTGATATTCTGCTTGTTTTAATTTGTGCATTGTTTTTGCAGCAAGTGCGGCAGCGGATTTTACATGGGTGAGTGTTAGGGTGTCCTCTTCTCCTAATCCAATCCAGACCACCAGAACATCATTTTGAAAGGTATGAAATTCTGAAAACCGTGTACCATCAAACACCTGCCTGATTTGTTGCGGAACTTTCGAGTCTTCCAGCATATTCTGATAAGCAAAGTGTACAATAGCAGGACATACCTTTGTGTTATCTACTAAAATCATTCCGATTCCTCCGTTAAAAATCAATTTGAACTAAGGAGAACCTCAGCATCAGCATTCTTCATGATTAAGAATACCATATTTTACATAGAAAAGAAATGAAAAGCCAAAAGTTTATAAAAGTTATTTTTCTAAGGAAGAAACACACTCCATACAATGCTGTAAGTAAATTTTTCGGATTGAAGGATATTCTCCCAAGCCTTTCAGAACAGCCTGTGTTTGATAGCCTGCTTTGTTAAAAAGCTGCTGCCACGAATCTTCGTTGCCGCACATATCATTGATTGCGTGGTCACCGGCAACAACCATCAGTGGAGCTAAAATAACCTTTTTTGCATTGATAGCAGCAACTTCTGCCATAACAGTGTCCAGATCAGGGTATCCTTCTACAGTTCCAATAAAGAAATTTTTATATCCTTGTGCTTTTAAGCGGTAATCTAAAGCAGGGTAGGTAGCATTTGCAGGATGTTCTGTACCATGACCCATTAGAACAAGGGCGGTGTCTGAATTAAGATCCTTAAACTCTTCGTTCAAAGCCTTGATAACAAGGGAATAATCTTCAGAAGAAGTTAGTAGCGGCCAACCACAAATAATGTGATGGAAGCGATTCTCCCATTTTTGAACTTCATTTTTGAGATCATCAAATTCAAAGCCACCCATTACATGGGTTGGCTGACAAATTACAGTATCAAATCCTTCTGATGCTAGTTTCTCTAAAGCCTGCTCTACGGTATCAATTTCAATACCATCACGCTCTTTTAATTTGCGGATAATCATGCCACTGGTAAAAGCACGACGAATTTCAAAATCAGGGAAAGCGTTGCGAAAATCCTCTTCAATGGCACCGATTGTTTTTTCACGGGTTTCCTCATAGCTGGTTCCAAAGCTTACTACAAGGATTGCTTTTTTGTTAGAACGTGCAGGTATACACAAAACAGGTTTTATTATTTCTGGTTCTTGTTCTTGTTTTTTTAAAGCAGCAATACATAAGCCTGCCGCAGCAGACAAGAGTGCAAGTCCGAGCAATTTTTTCAAAAGAATCCCTCCATAGTTAATTAGTATCAGAATTTGGTATTTTTATATAATTGAATATACCATGAAATGATGGATTATACAAGTATGAAACACCAAACTCCGGAAAGAAAAAGAGAAGAAAACGGCAAATTTACTACAAATAAAAAAATATTGGTCTTTCTTAAGATTTGTATGGAAAGAATGAAAATTCTATGTTATAATAAAAAACACGAATCAGTAAGAGTGGTCTTTTTCTCTGTAAAAACAGGTTTGGATCTTTCTTTTTTAATTGCTATGAGCTGAACAGAAAGGTGATATTTTATGGTATCCAAAAAGAAATTCGCAATGATGATTATGGGTCAGCAGTATCAGACAAAAACCGACTATGCTGTACTGGAAACCGATGCTGTTGAAACACACATTATCACTGTGACCTCTGCGGAACAGGCGGTTACTGTTGCAGGGGAACTTGCACAGGCGGGTTTTGGTGCGATCGAAGTGTGTGGAGCATTTGGCAACGAATTAGCACGCAGAATGTATGAGGCAACGGACAAAAAGGTAAGTGTAGGATATGTAGTCTGTCCAGATGACCAACAAGAGATTTCAAATCTTTTTTGGGCAGAATAATTTTAAAATTAAAAGGGTAAAAATAACAAATGCCGTATCTGATAAAGACGCGGCGTTTTTTGTTGGAATAAAGTTTTTTACCTAAGAACAAATTGATGAATCAAAAGATAAAATTAGAAACACTTAAATGAATCTGTTTACAGATTTAAAACCAGCATCAATTATATTAAAAATAAAGCAGCAGACAGAAAAGATTTTCTGTCTGCTGCTTTATTTAGATGAGATTTTATTGATTTTCTAACAACTTCTTTTATGATTGCTGTAATGGCTTTTTCTTGTTTTTCTTTTTTGACTTTTGACGGTATTGGTGAAAATCACGGAAGCCAAGACCGGTAATTTCACCAGCATCATCCACAACAATAAATGCATCAGTGTCAATTTCGTGAATGATGTCATAGATTTTATGAACTTCTTGACGACCAACTGCACAGAAAAGAACAGTTCCTTCTTGACCGCTGTATGCACCACGGGAGTGCAGTTCAGTAACACCACGCTCCATTTCAGTCATAATGCGATGTGAAATTTCGTCATTTTTGGGAGAAATAATAAACATCATCTTTCCGGTTCCACTGTCTGCACCATATAAAACAGCATCAATTACTTTAGATGTAATGTAAATAACAAGAATTGCATACAGTGGGCTTTCATAATCCTGATATACAACTGCTGATGCAAGAACAATTACAAGGTCGATAATCATAACAAATTTTCCTAGTGAAAAACCGTGGATATGCAACGTTAAAAGGTTTGCAGCAAGCTCTGTGCCTCCGGTTGTTCCTCCGCGCATCAATATCAAAGCAAGTCCCAATCCGGCAAGACAGCCACCGAATACAATCGTAATAAGCGGATCACCCTGATATTGCGGAAGATATGGGGCCATAATGTCAATAATAGCAGAGGACATCAAAGTAGCAATTACTGTTTTGATGATGATTTGATATCCCATTTCTAAATACGCCCAAATCAAAAGAGGAACGTTCATCAGCATATTGGCAGTACCAATTGGGATACCAAACAAATGGTTAAACATGGTAGCCACACCGGTTAAACCACCTGCGGCAATTTGGTTTGGTGCGGTGAAGGTATCAATGGACACGGCAAATAAAAAACTTCCTAAAACAAACATGACCCCATCAATACATAAATCTTTTACCTTTTTACGAGTGAGCATGGGTAGACCTCCTCATGAATTCTTAATAGTTTTATTATACAGCAAAGGAGTTTTTTTTGCAAACTTCATAAAAAAAGCTCCGATGTTGTTAATCGGAGCTAAAAAACGATTCAGTTAGTTTATCATAGAAATTTTGTATTTGACTTTATTTTTAAAGTTTAGGTCTTTTTCACAAATTCATGTCCACATTTTGGACAAGTAATCTGAATTTTTCCCTTGCTGCGAGGTACTCGTATTTTTTGTTTACATGTGGGGCAGTGAAAGTGACAATGTGTTTTTAAGTCAGACATATCAGAAATTTTTGTAGAAATCCAATGCCTTAATGGTGCTGTTATCTGCAAAAATTTTTGATTTTCGGCATAGCGACGACTGATATTTTTAGAAAAACCACGCCAGATACAGATAAAACATAAAATGGTTGATACAAGATAAAGGATTTTCCATCCTGTAAGAATCCAAAATAAGTTGAGTATTAACATCAAAAGCAGGGAAAATACCCCGAGCTGATCGGTGCCGTAACGACCATACATCAGCTTTGCAATCCAATTCATAGAAAACTTCCTCTCCGCAAATGGAATTTTATTTATATTTAATCATATCATGCAATCTTGAAAGAATTATGACTAAATCTTAAACATCTCTATGACAAGTCGGCAATATATAATGATTAAAAATTTCCGATATTACAAAAATCACTCGATTCAATATGCTAAAACATACAAATATGAACGAACACTTTATCAGAATGACTTGCTCTTTGATTATATAAATGTTATAATATCAAACGGTTTTTTTGAGCAAATATACCATCGATATATTTTGATATGGTTAAAAGGAAGGGAATTTTGGCATGGAAAAAAAATTAAAGACAGTATTATTTATTGTGTTGGGTAATGCAGTGCTTGCTTTGGGCAATGCAGCATTCCTTGTTCCAAATGGGCTGATTTCCGGTGGTGTTACCGGTATCGGCTTGATTTTACAACAGTTTTTACATATCCCGGTTGATATCGGGGTTATGGTAGCGGAAGTTGTTTTATTTGCTTTAGGGGCTTTTGTAATGGGCAAATCGTTTGCTGCAACCATTTTAATGAGTACTATATTGTACCCGACCTTCTTTTCGTTGTTCGGTAAAATTCCGTTTTTAACCAGTTTAACTGATGATAAACTGATGGCATCTATCTATGCGGGATTGTTTATTGGTGCAGGTATCGGTATGGTAATCAAGGTTGGTGGCTCTACAGGTGGTATGGATATCCCTCCAATCATCTTAAATCGTTGGTTTGGATTTTCCATTCCGGTTATGATTTATGTTGGGGATACAACTCTATTATTGATTCAGGCTTTCTATTCCTCCAGCGAACAGGTTTTATATGGTATTATTGTTGTAATGTTGACTAGTATTGTAATGGATAAGTTCTTAATTATGGGACAAAAACAGACACAAGTTATGATTATCAGTCCAAAATATGAGCAAATCAATGAAACAATCCATCAAAAAATTGATCGTGGTTCTACGTTGATTCATGCAACAACCGGTTTGCAAAAAGAAGAACAAAAAGTTGTTCTCTCCATTGTTTCTAACCGTCAGCTTTCTGCATTAAATGATATCGTGCTTGAAATTGACCCGCAGGCGTTTGTTGTTGCAAGTGAAGTAAATGAGGTAAAAGGAAGAGGGTTTACTTTGAGTAAACGTTTTCTGACAGCACCTGAAAAATAGATTAAAAAAAGATGCAGTTTTATTCTGCATCTTTTTTTAATCAGAAAAACTGTAAAAGCCACAAAAATTTATCTTTCCGAATTCACTTAATATTGTAGAAATAGCGAAACTATAGAAATTTTATCTAAAAAACAAGAAAAATCCAAAGAAAAAGTATTTATCCTGTTGAGATTTTGTGTTATAATAATTTTGACATTTTTAAAAATAAGGAGGTCTTTATAAATGAAGAACATTTCCTCTATTCTGAAACCGTTAACAGCTATGCTTATGTCGGCAATCCTTGTAAGTTCAGTAGCTCCGATAACAGTTTCTGCAAAAGAGTATCAGGATAAACAAAAAGTGCTGGACACCGGATTTTCTTTAAAGACAGAGCATACTCTGAAACTTGCTAATCCCTCTGATGATATTTCTACATCCTACGATACTTATTATATCACAGGCTCCTCTAATCCGGACTTTCCTTTAACCTGTAATGGAGAAGAGGTAGAAAGTCGTGGTGTATATGGTTCTTTTGGTATTTATGCTGAATTAAAAGAAGGAAAAAATGAATTTCATTTTGAAAATGGGGATAAGAGTGTTTTTCTTACCATAACAAAAACAAAATCCACTTCTTCCGGAGGAGTAACAACAATTTCAAAGCTGAAAACCGTGAATCCTTCTTCAGATGACATTGTAAAGGCAGGAGAAAGTTATAAAATTCGATGCACTGCTCCTGCAAACGGTGAAGTAACTGCTACCCTAAACAATAAAACATATCAATTAAAACAAGAAGCAGTTGCCACTACTGGAGTGGAAGCGTATTATTCGGCAGAAATTACCCTGCCTGAACTTGGCAGTAAGGAGATTAAAAATTTAGGGCAAATCAGATATGATTTAAACTTTAAAGGAAAATCCTCATCATCAACCTCGCAGGGGAGCCTTTATCTGTTGGGTGAGTCGGCGCATCTTTTAGGTCGAGTAAACCAAAATGCAGCTATTTTATATGAAAAAGCAGATGGAAGCTCGAACCACGTTTCTTTAACCAGCAGAGGTGCTACTGACCGGATTGTTGACTCCAGCGGAGCTTATTTTAAACTGGGTATGGGAAACTGGATTGCAAAATCTTATATTGACATTGTTCCGCAAGATACAGAATTGAAAAATAAAGTTTCACAGGTTTCATATCAATCAAAAGAAAAAGGAGATACACTGACCCTGAAAGGAACAGCATCTCCAATCTACAAAGCATACAACACCAGCGAGAAAGTTACAATCAAGTTGTATCACACAACCGGCATCAAAGCACAGAATTTGGACAGCCCTTTGTTTTCTGAAATGAAAGTATCTGCAAAAGATGGAAACACCATTCTGGAATTTATTAAAAAGACCGGTGTACCAACAGTAGGATACGACGTCAGCTATGATGCAAAAGGGGAAACAACCATCTTCTTCAATGCGAAAGCTGATAGCAGCAGCGAGCAGCCACTAGAAAATATGACGATTGTTGTAGATCCCGGTCATGGCGGATTGGATAGCGGTGCCATCGGTGTGCTAAACGGAAATGGTCCTGTTGAAAAAGATATTACAATGGCTCATTCTTTGGTACTGAAAAACCGCTTAGAAAGTTTGGGAGCACAGGTTATCTTGACAGTAGCTCCTGACCAAGATAAAGGTTCTAAAGTGGAAATGACCGATCGTGTTGAGATGACAAGGGAAAATAAAGCGGATTTTTATGTTTCTTTGCATTGTAACAGTATTAGCACCACAGCAAACGGTTTAAAACCATCCGGGGTAGAAATTTATTATTATGAAAACAATTCTAAATTGCTTGCGGACTCTATTCTGAAAAAGCTTACAGAATACAATAACAGAGATTCCCGAGGAGTGATTTATGGAAACTTTTATGTAACACGAAACCCGCTTTGTCCTTCTATGCTGATTGAAATGGGCTTTATCAGTAATCCAATTGAATATGATGAACTTTGTACACCGGATTCAATGTATCAAACGGCAAACGCAATTGCTGATGCTTTAATTGAATATTTAAACTAAAGCTGATTTAGACGGACACTGTCGGATTATCTGCAACGGTGTCCGTCTTTTCTTACAAAAAAACATTAAAAATACGTCCTGAATATGAACTAAATATAGAAAAGTAGAATTTTTTTCAAAACCTAGTAACAAAAATGCAGAAATATCGTCACTATATAAATAGATAAACGAAAAGAGAGAATATCATATAAAATATGGTGTCTGTTGTTTTTTGTTTTAGAACAAAATAATATCTAAAAATCAGGCGGTAAAAATTTTATATTCCTCAAAATTTGGAGGTTATCTTTATGCTGTCATATGTTTTTTCTTCTATCATAGAAATTTCTCTTGTTGTTTCTGCTTTTATCCTTTTCTTCACAATCTGTATTCCGAAAAGATTGGTTAGATATTCACCCAAGTGCCGTTCTTTTTTGTGGATTATTTTGGCAGTGAGGCTTCTCATACCAATTCAACCTCGATTCCGTGTTGCTGCACTTCAATTAACAGCGCCATACCAATTATCATCACAACTTCAGGTAACATCTTCTTCGCATAATGTAAGTCAATACTCTTTTATGCAGATAATGGCATTCGTTTGGTTGATGGGAGTTATCCTCTTTTGGACATTTCACATTGTTTCTTATAAATATTTTGAAGAAAAACTGAACAAAGGCAGAAAAACAATTAAGCTAACGAAAGAACAAACGGAACAACTCCGAAACGTTTTTTATGAAACCAAATATTCTATGGGGAACTACGATTCAATTTCATTATGGATTTCGTCGCAGGCAGCAGGACCGATGATGATTGGATTTTTTCATCCCAAGGTTGTTATTCCGGATTATATGATTGAACCCAATAAATTGTCCATGATCTTTCGACATGAGTTGACACATTATCAGCGTAAGGATTCTTGGTATCGGTTTGTTCTGCTGTCAGCAGAATCTTTGCACTGGTTTAATCCATTTGTACATCTTATGGCACACCGTTCGGCAGATGATATTGAAGGTGCCTGTGACTGTACAGTAGTGCAAGGCAAAGACGAGGACTTTGTGAATAGTTATATCCATGCTTTGTTGGATACAGCTCGCAGTTTACTGAAGAAAAAGAACCCGCATCATCAAACTGCATTGGTTTCTTACTTTTCTTCCAGTGCAGGTCGTCTGAAAAAACGTTTTATTGAATTGATGATTCCGCAAAAGAAAAAAGGAACTACATTTTTAACTCTCTGTGCAGTGTTGGTGGTGTTTAGCACCTGCTTTATATTTATACAAAGCAACGACCAAAACTTGGAATGGGCAAGAAGTTTAAGTGAAGGAGATATTTCTGCCATTGAATTTTCTAACCACCGCTACCTAAAGAAAAACACTGCACTTCCTTTCCAAACAAAACATGACATAGTGTACTGGTTTGGGAAAAACGGATTTAAACCATCCTTTTATCATAGTAAAAATCGTACAGAAGAGGAGCGCTTTCGAATTACCAAAAATGATGGAAGTGAAAAAACAGTCAGTATTTTTTCAGATGGCAGTGTTCGTGTGGGCGGCAAGGAATATCGTGCATATAATCGATGGTTTGGTAACGAATTTAAAAGAAATTCAAAAATGCACAGATAGGATTGGTTGTAATAGTTGTAAGAATATGATATAATGTTTTTGTGAAAACAGGCGACACAATCAGTGTAGTTTTCCCACAAGGAGTTCGCTTTTTTAAGGAATCCTTTGATATTTGTTATAGGAGGAAGATACATGAACGTTGAAAATAATAATCAGCCATCCAGCAGCCTGAAAATTTCTCAGGAGGTGCTTGCTACCATCGCAAATTTTGCGGCAGGTGAAATTGATGGTGTTGTTTCATTAGCAAATACCTATACCCCAATCAAAAGTTTTTTACAAAAGGGAATGACCTCCAGACCGATTCAGATTAATCTGAACGACGATGTTGCAGTAGTGGATATCAGTGTCAACCTAAAATATGGGGCAAATATTCCTGAAGTAGCAGAAACACTTCAAAAAGCAGTAAAAGATGCGGTTCAAAACATGACGGGAATCACTGTTTCCAAAGTCAATGTTCACATTGCCGGAATTGTATTCCCACAAACCGCCCCGGTTCAGTCACAGGCTTAATTATTCCGATTATGACTGAATAAAAAGTGATGCCCTCCGAATCCAGATTTGGAGGGCAAAGTTTTGTATGATGTTTGACAAAAAAACAGAGCAGGTTTTGTGCCACCGGCATAAAGCCGGAAAGGGTGTATTTTTATGACAAGGCACGAATCTCGACAGGAAGCTTTTTGCTTACTGTTTGAAAAAACGTTTACTGATATGGATTTGGATGATATCATTGAAGGAGCCACCGAAACAAGAGATTTGCAGGTAAATGATTTTACTATGCAGCTGGCAAGAGGGGTTATCGAACATCAGGAAGATATCGATACTTTAATTGAATCCAAATTGAAAAACTGGAAGTTATCTCGTATTTCTAAGGTATCTCTGTCTATTTTAAGAATTGCTACCTATGAACTGAAATATGTTAACGATATTCCGATGAATGTCACCATCAATGAAGCAGTTGAGCTTGCAAAACAGTATGCAAACGAAGATGACTACTCTTTTATCAATGGCGTTTTGGGCTCAATCGCAAAAGAATTAAACCTTGAAAACAAAACAAGAAAAGAGTAAAACACAAAAGACAGGGTGAAGGAAATGTCATATTATCTGGGAATTGATACCAGCAATTATACAACATCTGCAGCTGTTTTTAACACTCAAACAGGCTGCATCGCCCATCGGAAAAAGCTGTTGCCAGTTGCTGAAGGTGCTTTAGGACTCAAGCAGAGTGATGCCGTGTTTGCTCATGTAAAACAGCTCCCACAAATTCTTGAGGAGCTGTTTTTTGCGTTACCCGATATTTCGATATCAGCAGTAGGCGTTTCTGCTAGACCAAGAAATCAACAGGATTCTTATATGCCGTGTTTTTTAACGGGAGAATTGGCAGCAAGTGCCCTAAGTTCGGTAAATCGAATCCCGATGTACAAGTTTTCACATCAGTGCGGTCACATTACAGCTGCGTTGTATTCTGCAAAAAGGCTGGATTTAATCGGAGAAGAGTTTATTGCCTTCCATTTTTCGGGTGGAACAACGGAATGTGTCCATGTAACGCCTGGAGAGGAAAATATACTGGATACTAATATCTTATACCAGTCGTTAGATTTAAAATGCGGACAAGCTATTGACCGAGTTGGCGGCATGATGGGGCTTTCTTTTCCGGCAGGAAAAGAAATGGACGCCTTATCTCTTTGTGCGGATAAAAGGTATCCTGTCAAAACAACCTTTAAAGATGGAAATTGTTGTGTTTCGGGATTGCAAAATCAGTGCGAAAAACTTTGGAAATCGGGGGAAAGCCGTGAAAATGTAGCACGCTTCTGCATTGATTCGGTTTATAAAATCGTAGAAAAGATGACAGAAAATGTACACACAGCCCATCCAAATCTCCCCCTTATCTTTTCGGGAGGTGTAATGTCCAATACACTGATTCAGCAACAAATATCAAAACAATTTGGCGGATATTTTGCCGAACCGGAGTTTTCAGCTGATAATGCTGCCGGCATTGCAATACTGGCAGCGGTAAGGGACGGTGTGCATATTGGATAATTTGCTGACAGTATCACAGTTGAACCGTTATGTAAAAAGTGTTCTTGACGGAGATTTTCGTTTAAAAGATTTGTTGCTCAAAGGGGAAATCTCCAACTTTACAAATCACTATCGAAGCGGTCACCTATACTTTACATTAAAAGAAAATGATTGTGCTGTTAAAGCAGTGATGTTTTCTAAATATGCGAATGACCTTATGTTTGAGCCGGAAAGCGGAATGGCGGTTATCGTTCGTTGTTCTGTTTCTTTATATGAAAGAGATGGGAGCTATCAGGTATATGTGTACGATATGCAGCCGGATGGCAAGGGAGCTTTGCAGGTTGCGTTTGAACAGCGTTATCGTAAGCTAGAAGCAATGGGATTATTCGATTTGGAAAGGAAAAAACCACTTCCGTCTTTTCCGCAAAAAATCGGAGTCGTTACTTCTCAAACGGGAGCCGCCCTTCAAGATATTATCAATATACTTTCCCGCCGTTATCCTTTAGCAGAGCTGATACTTTCTCCGGCGTTAGTTCAGGGAAGCGAAGCAGCAGAGTCTTTGCAAAGTGCTTTACAGATATTAGATGTCAGTGGGGATTGCGATGTTATCATCATTGGTCGAGGCGGAGGTTCTATGGAAGATCTTTGGTGCTTTAACGATGAAGCTCTGGTGATGCAAATTGCAAAATGTAAGACACCTGTTGTTTCTGCAATAGGGCACGAAACAGATTTTACACTTTGTGATTATGCAGCAGATTTACGAGCCCCCACACCTTCGGCGGCTGCGGAGTTAGTTAGTCCTAATATAGAAGATCTTTATCGTGTCTTATATCAATATGCCTCCAAAACAGGATCTGCTGCTCAAAATACAGTAACAGCTTACCAAAAACGATTGGATTTTTTAAAGGAGTCCAGCTGTTTTTTTCAGCCGGAAAAGCAGCTGAAAATCAATCTTAAAAAATTGGAATATTTATCAAATACTATTCAAAATTCGATAAAAAATGCTATAATAAGAAAACAGGATTATCTTGCAGTACAGCACTCCCGCTTGCAGGCATTGAATCCGCTAGCACGTTTAAATGCAGGATACAGCATTACCATGAAAGAGGGAACCCCGATTTCCTCCGTTCACCAACTGAAAACAGGTGAAACAGTGGAAATTCGATTAAGCGATGGAAATGTGTGTGCTAAGGTAACAGATATAAAGCCGCTAAAGGAATGATAAAAATGGCAGAAAAACAGAACTTTGAAGAATCACTGTGTCGTTTGGAAGAAATTGCTCGAATTTTAGAGAAGGGTGAAATCGGTCTGGATGAATCAATGGAGCTTTATGCTCAGGCAGCAAAGTTGATTTCATTCTGTCAAAAAAAACTGGATACGGCTCAGCTTAAAGTTGAAAAAATTAAAAAGCAGACGACCGTTCAAAAAGAAAAGGAAGATGAGGTCGAAGAAGATGTATCAATTTAAAACAAGACTTTCACAATACGCATCACTCACAGAAAAAACATTACAACAATATCTGCCGGAAGAATCGGGGGATAAAGTTACTCAAGCAATGCGGTACAGTCTGCTTGGGGGTGGAAAGCGTTTGAGAGCTGCCCTTGTGTTAGAGTTTTGCCTTGCATTGGGAGGAAAAGAGGAGGATGCACTTCCGTTTGCCTGTGCATTGGAAATGGTACACGCATATTCTTTGATTCATGATGACCTTCCTTGTATGGACGATGATGATATGCGAAGGGGAAAACCTGCTTGTCATATTGCATTTGGAGAAGCAACCGCATTGCTGGCAGGAGATGCTCTTTTAACAAAAGCTTTTGAGGTGGCTTCTTCCAACAATATTTCGCCAAATCAAATTGTACAGGCTGTTTTAACTCTTTCTAAAGCAGCAGGTCATCATGGAATGATTGGCGGACAGCGAATGGATTTGGAAAATGAACAAATTCCTGCCAATATTGAAAGGGTAGAGGAAACAAATCTTTTGAAGACGGGAGCGTTAATTATGGCAGCAGCAAAATTAGGCTGTATCGCTGCCGGTGCTTCAGAAGGCATCATCCTCCTTGCAGAAAAATATGCACAGAATATCGGAAATGCTTTCCAGATTACAGATGATATCCTGGATTGTGTAAGCAGTGAAGAAGTTCTTGGAAAACCAATCGGTTCAGATGCGGAAAATAATAAAACAACCTATGTTTCATTTTATGGAGTTGATTCTGCAAGAGATATTGCTTTACAAAAAGTAAACCTTGCAAAACAAGCACTGAATATGATGGATTCAGCAATGGTAAATTCGTCCGGATTTTTATATGATATGGCGGATTATATTTTAAGCAGAACAAACTAGGTGTGGTTTGTTTTAAGGATGGTTATATGGAAACAATACAACTTATTTTTAGCAACTATTATATTGATGTTGCGCTTTTATCATGGCTGATTGCACAGGTGTTAAAAACATTTTTAACCTTTGTGCTGACAAAAGAAGTTGTTTGGGAACGTATGGTGGGAGCTGGTGGTATGCCAAGTGCTCACTCGGCATTGGTTTGTTCTTTAACAGCATCTATGGCAAGAAAATTAGGATTTACCTCCCCGGTATTTGCATTGTCTTTGGTTTTTTCAGCAGTAGTAATGTATGATGCAATGGGCGTTCGCCGTGCTGCCGGAGAGCAGGCAAAGGTTCTGAATAAAATTGTGGAGATGACATCCGACAATATTCGTGAGATGTTCGCTCCAAAGAAAACAAAGGATATTAAAAATCTTTTCGTGCGGCGAAAAAATATGGAACCGGACCCTGAAAATGTACGGAAAATGGAAGAAGGGAAAGCATTGTTAAAAGAATTGTTGGGTCATACACCTTTGGAGGTTTTGGCAGGCGCAATTCTTGGTATTGCCGTTGCAATGCTGATCCCGGTATTTTAAAACGACAAGGAGTATCTGACAGATGAAGTCAAGCATACTTGATACAATTTCTTCTCCGAAAGACGTAAAAAAACTTTCGTTTGAACAGCTTGAACCCTTATGTACTGAGATTCGAGAACGGATGATTCAAACAGTAGCAAAAACAGGAGGACACCTTGCTTCTAATCTTGGCACCGTGGAACTGACTGTTGCGCTTCATCGTGTTTTTGATTGTCCACAAGATCAAATTGTATGGGATGTGGGTCACCAATGTTATACCCATAAGCTGCTGACAGGGAGAAGAGAACAATTTTTAACCCTTCGTCAAGAAGGTGGAATTTCTGGCTTTCCTAAAAGAAAGGAAAGTATTTATGATGCTTATATTGCCGGACATTCCAGTACATCTATTTCAGTAGCTTCAGGTTTAGCTCGGGCAAAAAGTTTACAGCATGATCCACATCATGTCATTGCTGTTATCGGTGATGGTGCATTTACCAGCGGTCTTGCTTTTGAAGGAGCCAATAATGCTGCACGTTTTGGGGATAAGCTAATTGTTATTCTCAACGACAATAAAATGTCCATTTCTAAAAATGTGGGTGCTTTTTCAAAATATCTTTCTAAGGTACGCTCCCGACCGGCATACTTTAAAACAAAAGATACAGTAGAATCTGTTTTTAATCATATCCCGGTTGTTGGAAAGCCGATGGCCCACTTAATGATGAAAACAAAAAATACTTTTAAAAATGTAATCTATGGCAGTAACTGGTTTGAGGATATGGGGTTTTATTATCTTGGTCCTATTGATGGACATAATTTGGAAACCTTATGTGATGTTTTGGAAAGAGCAAAGCAGCTTCAGCGTCCGGTTTTCCTCCATATCGAAACGCAAAAGGGTAAAGGATATTCATTTGCAGAGGAAAATCCGGGTGAATATCACGGAACATCCGGTTTTGATATTGATACCGGAAAATCCTTTAAATCGGAAGGAACCAACTTTTCTAACGAGTTTGGATTATATCTTACTGAACTTGCAAAACAGGACTCTAGAATTTGTGCTATCACAGCTGCAATGAAATATGGAACAGGATTGAATCATTTTTCTCATGCTTTCCGCAAGGAAGGACGCTTTTTTGATGTTGGAATTGCAGAACCACATGCAGTAACTTTTGCAGGAGGACTTGCAGCAAACGGTATGCTTCCGGTTTTTGCTGTTTATTCTTCTTTTTTACAGCGTTGCTATGATGAGATGATTCATGATCTTTCGATTGAAGAGCAACATGTTGTTATCGGAATTGACCGTGCCGGAATTGTTGGCAATGATGGAGAAACACATCAAGGCTTATTTGATGTTGCCATGTTAGCAAATATTCCTAAAATTACAGTCTATTCTCCGGCTACTTATCAGGAAATGAAAAAATCTCTTTATTCTTGTCTGTATGAACATACCGGCGTATGCTGTGTTCGTTATCCTCGAGGCGGAGAGATCACATTACCAAGCGGAGCGGAAAACAGAGAAGGTTTTTCAATCTGGGAAAATCCCAAAGACAGAAAACTTTTGCTGGTGACCTATGGACGAATTTCAAAAGAAGTGTGCCATGCAAAGGAACTTTTAGAACAACAAGGTATCTTTGCTTCGGTGATGAAACTTTGTCAAATTCTGCCGTTCCCCGAACAAGCAGCATCTTTTGCACAGCAATTTGATCATGTCTTTTTTGTAGAAGAAGGCATCAAAATTGGTGGAATCGGTCAGATGCTAGGAGAAATTTTATTGGAACAAAATTTTAATGGAAGATACCATGTGCTTGCAATTGATGGTCGTTTTGTGGAGCAGGCAACTGTTTCCAGAGCAATCGAGATGACTGGTTTGGATGCTGCAAGCATTGCAGACAGCTGCAAAAACTGGATCAATCATATAGATTAAAACAAAGAGGAATCTGGGAGGAATAACGTGAAACAGCGTTTAGATGTTGCGTTGGTGGAAAGAGGACTGATTTTAAGTCGAGAAAAAGCCAAAGTAGTAATTATGGAAGGGCTTGTTTATGTCAATGGTCAAAAATCAGATAAAGCAGGCACGCAAGTAAAAGAAGATGATAAAATTGAAATTCGCGGAGAAACGCTTCGCTATGTCAGCCGCGGAGGAAAAAAACTGGAAAAGGCAATGGAAGTTTTTCCGATTTCATTAGAAAAATGTACTTGCATCGATATTGGCGCTTCTACCGGTGGATTTACCGATTGTATGCTGCAAAACGGTGCAAATAAAGTCTATTCAGTAGATGTAGGATACGGACAGCTGGCATGGTCTTTGCGCACTGACCCTAGAGTCATCAATTTGGAGCGTACCAATATCCGTTATATTACAGAAGAACAGATTCCAGAACCAGTCGATTTTATTTCTGTCGATGTTTCCTTTATCTCTCTTACCCTGGTTTTACCGGTAGCTTACCGTCTTCTCAAAGAAAATGCACAGATGGTTTGCCTTGTAAAACCTCAATTTGAAGCCGGAAAAGATAAAGTTGGCAAAAAAGGGGTTGTTCGTGAACCGGAAATTCATAGGGAAGTTATCCGTAAAGTTGCTAATTGTGCAAAAGAACTCAACTTTATGCTTTCCGGTTTAGATTATTCTCCAATCAAAGGTCCTGAAGGTAATATTGAATACCTGCTTTTTCTTAAAAAATCTGAGGTTGATGTACCACAAGAAAATCAGCTCACCGAAGAGTTGATTGAACAGGTAGTTTCAACAGCACATAAATCCTTATAAACCTGTGGAGGGTTAGCAATGAATATTTTGCTTATTCCTAATTTGGACAAAAGAAATGCATTTGAATGTACTTGCAAAGTGATTCATCAACTTACTGAATATGGTTCCGTTTGTTACTTGTTTGAAGAAAAAGCAAGGGCATTTAGCAGTTATCCGGTACATACTTATTCAAAACAAGACAGTACCAAAATTGATATGATTATTTCCATCGGAGGTGATGGAACTTTAATTCACAGTTCTCGTCATGCTGTGGAAATGGATTGTCCTGTTTTGGGTATCAATGCCGGACGATTGGGCTTTTTGACTGAAATGGAATATACTGCTTTGGATCAGCTGAAAGATGTTGTAAAAGGGAAGTATACCATTCAGCCTCGCATGATGCTTCATGCCGTTGTTACCAAACAAGATGGAAACATAGAATTTTCAGCATTAAATGATGTAGTAATCTCCAGAGGAAAACAGGATAGAATGGTCGATATCAATGTTGAGATGAAAAATGGATTTGTTAACTGTTATCGAGCTGATGGATTGATTTTTTCTACACCAACGGGTTCCACTGCCTATGCTTTAAGTGCAGGAGGACCTATTGTATATTCTTCGATTGAAAGTATTTCAATTACACCAATCTGTCCCCATTCGCTTTTTTCTCGCTCTATTTTATACGCTCCAGAAGAAGTATTTACTGTCAAAGGAAAATATATTAACAACTCGGAGGTTCTGTATCTTTCCGCTGATGGGGAAGATCAAATCCGCATCGAGCCAAGTGACAGTATTATTATTTCCAAAGACTCACGATATGTTAAATTTATCAACTTTGGTTCCAAAAGCTATTATGAAAAGTTAAATAAGAAAATCCTTGGAAGAGGATAAATCAGTTAAAATAGCAAGGAGAGGAAATTATGAAATCAAGACGTCATGCTAAAATTCTGGAACTCATTTCAGAAGGCAATATTGATACTCAAGAAGAGTTACAAGATCGTTTGAATAAAGAAGGCTTTAGTGTAACACAGGCGACTGTTTCCCGTGATATTAAAGAACTGCGTTTAATCAAAACACTTGCAGCTGATGGAACATACCACTACACAACAAATGGAGAAAAAGGTGGGAAAGCTGATCTTTCCTTCAAGTTTCACGCCATTTTTTCGGAAGCGGTTAATAGTGTAAATTTCGCACAAAATCTAGTAGTTGTCAAATGCTTTACAGGTATGGCAAATGCTGCCTGTGCTGCACTGGATTCAATCCATTGGCAGGGTTTAGTTGGAACAATTGCCGGTGATGACACAATTCTTTTAGTAATGAAAGATGAAACATATGCAAAGAATATTACTGAAGAATTGGATAAATTGGCTCAGTAGTTTTTGTCGGGAGGCAAAATGTTAGCTCAGTTATATATCAAAAATATTGCGGTTATTTCGCAAGCAACCATTGATTTTGGTCCTCATTTTAATGTGTTTACCGGTGAAACCGGTGCCGGAAAAACAATTTTGATTTCAGCCATCAATGGTGTGTTGGGGGCAAGATTAACAAAAGATATTATCCGAAGCGGTGAGGAAAATGCTTACATTTCAGCACTGTTTACTCAGCTTCCGGAAAATATTCTCTCAAAAATTGAAGAACTTGGTTTTGAAGTTCAGGATGATACTCTTTTAATTTCTCGAGAAATTGGAAGTAAAAACATTTGCAAAGTAAATGGTCGCCCTGCAACGGTACAAATTTTAAAAGAAATCTCTTCTATGCTGATTGATATTCATGGTCAAAAAGATAATCATAAACTTTTAATCCCCGAAAATCATATCGGGTATATTGACAGTTTTGGTGACTTGGGCGAATATCTTGAGAAATACCATAAACTATATGAACAGATTTTAGATGTAAAACGCCGTTTAGAGCAGATTAACCGTAAGGATCGGGAAAAAGAACATCAGATTGATTTATTAACTTATCAAATCAAGGAAATTGAATCTGCTGATTTAAAACCCGGGGAGGAAGAAGAACTCATTCTTCGTAAAGATCAGATTGCTAATTCAGAAAAAATTATTCGTCTGCTTAGTCAATCAAAACTTTTGTTAGATGGAGAAGAAGAAGTTTCCGGTATTGTTTCTATGTTTGAGGAATTGACCGATTATTTAGGTAAGCTATCTCACTTTATCCCTCAAATGGAAAGCATATCCTTAAAAATGGAAGAAATCAGTTATGAAATTTCTGATTGCAGCACAGATATAAGCAGCTATTTAGATAAGGTGGATTATCAATCGGAAGAATTGGATCTGGTGGAAGAAAGGCTGGATTTAATCTACCGTTTAAAACGAAAATATGGTAATTCCATAGATGAAATTTTAACCTATCTGGAAAAAATCAAGCAACAGCTTCAAGAAATTACTTTTTCTGAAGAAAAAGCACAGGAATTACAGGAGGAATATCTGCATCTAAAACCGCTGGTGCAAGAAGCAGCCGATGTATTGACCGCACAAAGGCATCGTACAGCAAAGGAATTTTTATCCAGAGTGAAAAAAGAACTGGAATTTTTAAATATGCCTTCGGTGCGGTTGAGCATTAGTGCTGGTAGAAGTGGATGGAAGCCGGATGGTCAAGATGAACTGGAATTTTTAATTAGTTCTAATATCGGTGAAGAACCAAAGCCTCTTGCTAAAATCGCTTCCGGTGGTGAGCTTTCCCGTGTTATGCTGTCTATCAAAAATGTTCTTGCTCAAAAAGACCAGATTGCAACTGCTATTTTTGATGAAATTGATACAGGTGTCAGCGGAAAAGCAGCGCAGAAAATAGGTCAAAAACTCAAAGAAGTGTCAGAAAACAGACAGGTAATTTGTGTTACTCACCTTGCTCAGGTTGCGGTTTATGCTGACCATCACTTGTTGATTCATAAGCAAGAGGAGAACGGAAGAACCTTTACTCATATTAACCGATTAACACCATCGCAGCGTGTGGAAGAAGTTGCAAGAATGATATCAGGAGAAAATCTGACCGATACAGCAATAGATAA
>JAHHTY010000014.1 GCA_020024325.1 Negativibacillus sp. | reverse complement strand
GCTTAATGTAAAACGATGACAAAATCAGCACAAAAACAGTCATAACAATGGCTCCTGCACTTCCAAAGCCAAAATCCAAAGACTTGATTCCATAGTTATACAGGAACTGCGTAATTGTGGATGTAGTACCAGCAGGACCACCGCCGGTCAAAACATTAACTTTTTCAAACAAACGGAATGTATCAATAGTACGAAGCAAAGCACACAGTGCCAGAGAACTTTTTATATTTGGAATAGTGACATACCAAAACTTCTGGAATACGCCGGCACCATCAATACAAGCCGCTTCATATTGTCCGCTTGGCACAGATTGCAGTGCTGCATACAGCAGAAGAAAAACAAAAGGAACGTTCTGCCACACGTCGATTAGCAAGATTGTCCCAAACGCTGTTCTGGTGTCCATAAACCAGTTAAAGACCGGTAGGTTGAGTGCTTCCAAAGTCTGGTTAACAATGCCGTAATTTGCTGACAGCAACATGCGCCAACTTAGAGCTACCGTAACAGCAGGCAGCAGATACGGCAACAGCAGTAGAGTTCGCATTGTCTTTTGACCCTTACCCAAGCTATTGACAAACAATGCAATCAAAAGCCCAAATCCCATTTCCAGTGCTACTGCTAACACGGTAAACAGGACAGTGTTCCAAGTTGCCTGACGAAAATAGCCATTCTCAAAGAGTGAGGTATAATTTTCAAACAAAACAAATTTTGCACTATCGGCACCCTTTAGGTAATTGTAATCAGTAAAACTATATATAAATGTGGAAAGAAGCGGGTAAGCTGTCATAATCAACAGCACTACCAGAGTTGGCAGCACCATGCACATTCCAAAACGCCTAGCAGATGTATTTGCTCGCTTCAAGTTTAATGTTGAGTGTTTCATATATTACTCCCTCTTATTTTTGATAGCTTACCCCTTTGAGGGATTCTGCAAAATACGACCGGGATGCCCAACGGCGTCCCGGTCGATACAAGAACGATATCTGGGGATTAGTCCTTCATCAGCTTTTCCAAAGCGGTCTGGGCATCTGCTAGACCATCGTCCAAAGACTTAACACCCTGGATAATATTGTCCATCTCTGTGCCAAGAATGCTGGTAAATTCAGTCCACTCTGCAATAGCCGGACGATATACACCGGTTTCCAGAGCACCACAAACAGTTTCCAGGTGAGGATAGGTTTCCAGAACAGTTTCATCCTGCAGGCTGGAGTAACGGCAAGGAACACCACCGTCTTTGATGGAAGCCAGCTGAACTTCAGGACTCATCACATATTCCAGCAGTTCAAGAGCCAGATCTTTGTGAGGAGCGTTGTTAGGGATACCGATACACCATACACCTTGGAGAGCTACTGCATCTTTAGCCTGAGAATCGTCGGTCAGCTTAGTAGGAATTGTGGTGTAGTTTGCAGTACCATCGGCAGTAGGAACATACCAGCCCGGCCAAATCTGAGCCAGAGCAGTTTTACCGCCGGTAACAGAAGCCACAATGTCGTCTTTGTCTAAAGTGCTGCCCACATTATAGAGAGCCAGATACTCTTCCATAGCAGCCTTAAACTCTGGGGTATTTACAGTAGGCTTATTGTTTTCATCAACAACCCATCCGCCGTGAACCAGCAGGTGAGATAAGAAGTCGGAAAGAATGTTGTCAGCACTGCCGCCACGGAGCAGGAAGCCGTTCTTGCCGGCATCTGCTGCACGAGTTTTCTGAGCAATATCCATAATGTCAGCAAAGCTGTCAATATCCTCAGGTGCATATCCTGCATCAGCAATCAGCTGTTTGTTATACATCATAACAGTAACATTACCATAGTAAGGAGCCAGATAGATATCCTCGTTTACTTTGCAGATAGAGGTAGTAGCAGGGATAATGTCGTCATCAAAGCTGTAACCCATATCGCTCAGATTTGCAAGAACCCCGTTATCGGTAAACTCAGCCATCCAAGATCCGTCCACCATGCACAGGTCATAGGTGCCGGTAGGATTCACAGCATCCAATGCAATACCGGTATGCAGGTCATCAAAGGAAAGCAGCTGGACATCAATATCTACATTGTGCTCTTTTTCGAAAGCAGGCAGACTGGCTTGCAAAGACTCGCCATAGGCACCTCCACGCAGGATCAGAGTCATTTTGGTTGGTTCACTGCTGTTGGTGTCAGTGTTTTTGCTTGCACTTTCGCCAGTGCTGTTTCCTCCATTAGATGGTTGACCGCCGCAAGCGACCATTGACAGAACCATAGCGGCACATAAAAGTGTGGTAAGCAGTTTCTTCATCTGGAAACATCCTCCTAAAAATAATTTGATGAATATTTGAGGGTATATTTTGTTATTCTTTGACAGCACCGCTTGAAAGACCGGCAATCAAGTAGTTTTGCGCAAAGATTACAAACAACATAATGGGGATGACGGAAATTACTCCCCCTGCGGCCACCAGACCGAAGTTTGTCAGGTTATCCTCCGTGTTTAATACTGACAGAGCCAGGGGCACTGTATAGTTGGAAGGACTGCGAGTAAAGATGATGGTATAGGTGTACTCATTCCATGCATACATGAAAGAGAGCATTGCCACAGCAGCGATTCCCGGAGCCACCAAAGGCAACACAATCCGCACAAAGAGCTGCCACTCAGTTGCACCGTCCACCTTTGCACTCTCCTCAATTTCTTCCGGCAAATCTCGGAAAAAGCTAATGAGGAACCAAATAATCAGCGGTACATTGATTAGAATACAAGCAAGGATAACCGGCAACTTGCCATTGAGGATCCCCGCCTTGCTGAACATGGTGTAAAGTGGGATGGTAAAAGCCACCGGGGGCAGAACGCGAACCAGCAGCACCCAATATGTAAGGGGTCGCTTCAATCCGAAATTGAATCGACGGCGGGCGATAATGTAAGCCGCACAGATGCCGATTAACAGCGAAAGAATAAGGGAGATACCGGTAGTTTGCAGGCTGTTGACTATCGCCTGTCCAAACCCCTTATCGGTAAACAGCTGACTGAAATGCTCAACAGTCAGCGAACCCGGAACCAGAGAAATGTGTCCGCTCATCTCATCGGTAGGACGGATAGCCATGGACAGCAGCCAATAGATGGGGAACAGTGTGACGAACAGTAGTATCGCACAACCGCCACCTTTTAGTAGAGTTATTTTTTTGCTTTTAGATTTCATGCCTCTATTTCCTCCTCAAAAGAGTAATACCAAATTTCGACAGCAGATGTATTATACTAGATGGGTTTTAAACCGTATTCAAGATTGGGTAAAATTCATGTAAAACTAATCCTTTTATCGTTTCTACTAAAAATCTAAAACATTGTTATATCTTGATTGGTTTTTATTGATACATTTATCCTTCTTGTATCAGCATTAGCGTCAGTTTATAATTACCAAGCGATTATTTTTCTGATATTTTCCTTCTTCGGGACGTCTGGATACTTGCTCTCTTTTTCAGGGCTTATTTTCCCTTCGGAAATTTTTGCTTATTCCTCATCTTTTTCCTCCTTTATAGTTTTAGAGAAGTTGTAGACAGGATTCTCCACCTTCTGCTCCGAAATTTTTGTGGTTTTATCATCTGTTATAAATACCTACTTCCTATTTTTGACCATGAAAAAAGGGCTCAACTTTTTTAGTTAAGCCCCTGCGGGAAGTTTTACCATTCTCTTCTAAGATACAAACGTACCGCCCAATGCTATGGGCGGTACGTTTGTAAGATTTGCAGTCAATTGTTAAGTTTTTATTATGTTTTCTTATATACTGCTGTAAAGTTTTTATCATAACAAAATATTTTCTCAGAATAATAGGTATAAAAAAAGAACCCGTTTCCTTTTCCTGCTTCTTATCTTCAAGATCAGTATTCCAACCTATACTAATAATCAGCTTTTGAACATTCCCATTTTTATAGGGAAGATTCCAATGGATAAGGATACCGGATTCTTTTCACCGGTATCCTCACCTTTCTAAAAACAGGCAAAGCGATGATATCCGGATTTTCGTTTCCCTTTGTTTCAAACGCTCGAGGAAACAGTAATATCTTGCCCCAGTTTTCTTTGTCTATTCATAGATGAAAGAAATTTATTTTTAAAAAAATGCACCAATACTTGAAAAAAAAGTGCTTGTGTGATATGATATGTTAAGTTAGATTATGATGTGGGAAGGTTCTGCCTTTGCGGACTATTCCTGAATCTTATTTGTTAGTCTTTAGGAGGTTTACAATGGGCGTAATTGACATCATCTGTGCTGTTGTTCTGATTCTTGCTTCCATTATGATTATTTCTTTGGTTTCCATGCAGGAAAGCAAAAAAGGAATGTCTGCTCTCACAGGCGGTCAGTCTGAATCTTTTGGTCGTAACTATGGCAGAACCAGAGATGCTATGTTGGTAAAGGGAACAAAGATTCTCACTGTTGTGTTTTTCGCACTCACCATTCTTGTTTCTATTGTTGACAAATTTACCGCATAAGCTTTTATATCAAAATATGCTATCAAAAAGGACAGGTTTCCCCTGTCCTTTTTTGTTTTATCGTTTTATAATGTTTAAAAGCCCCCTGCACCAAAATGCAGGGGGCTAAATATCTTTTAAAGGTGAGTAAGCAAATAAGCCGGGTTCTGTTTTGATGACAATCTATCTAGACCGACGATTGCTCGGCGGTTCAAGCCACATAGACCGCTGATATTCTCATAAAAAGGGGCGGCGGGCCGCCGTTTCCCTTTTTGCAGTCACGGTGTTGCTTCGGATAGGGTTTACATGGCAGTGCAGTCTTCTGCACTCCGGTGAGCTCTTACCTCGCCTTTCCACCCTTACCGGAAAAATCCGGCGGTATCTCTCTGTTGCACTTTCCCTAAAGTCGCCTTCGGCTGCCGTTAACAGCTATCCTGCCCTGTGAAGCCCGGACTTTCCTCATTCGGAGGTTTCCCCCCGCCCGCTGTCATCCTGCTTACTCACCCTACGATTATACTCTATTTTCTATATATAGTCAATCTTTATGTTTACAGTCAAAACAAGCTCTTTTCTTTCCTATTATAAAGGATGCTTTTCCCTGTTTTCAGAAGCGCTTTAGGATGCCGACACGACCCTGTGCCCCAAGATTTTTGCAGCACTGATAAGCAATAAAAAATTTATCTTGACTGCTGCTGATTGAAAATATTTTTACAGAGGTATATAATAATTTCAAAAAGTCAAACAGGAGTTGATTTTGTATGAGCATAAAAAATCCATATCTTCAAAAAGTATACCAACAGGTTTGTGAACGTGATCCTCAGCAGCCGGAATTTTTAAACGCTGTTACCGAGGTTCTCAGCACACTGGAACCTGTTATAGAAAAACACCCTGAATTTGAAGCAGCCGGCTTGATGGAACGTTTGGTTGAACCGGAACGTATGATACAATTCCGTGTAGCTTGGCAAGATGACAACGGAAAGACACAGGTCAACCGTGGTTATCGCGTTCAATTTAACTCTGCCATCGGTCCTTATAAAGGCGGTTTGCGATTCCATCCAAGTGTTAACCTTTCTATTATTAAGTTTCTTGCTTTTGAGCAAATTTTTAAGAACAGTCTGACCGGTCTTCCTATGGGTGGCGGAAAAGGTGGTTCTGATTTTGACCCAAAAGGAAAATCGGATGCTGAAATTATGCGCTTTTGCCAGAGCTTTATGACTGAACTTTCCCGCTACATCGGTGCAGAAACCGACGTTCCTGCCGGTGATATCGGTGTAGGCGGCAGAGAAATCGGCTACCTCTTTGGACAGTATAAACGGATAAAAAACGAATTTTCCGGTATCCTGACCGGAAAAGGTTTAACCTATGGTGGTTCTCTGGTTCGTACCCAAGCAACCGGATACGGTCTGCTTTACTTTGTTCAGGAGATGCTTTCTGTAATGGCACAGGACAGTCCCAAAGACAAGGTAACTGTTATCTCCGGCTCGGGCAATGTGGCAATCTATGCTGCCGAAAAAGCACAGGAGATGGGTGCAAAGGTTGTTGCTCTCTCCGATTCTAACGGTTATATTTACGACCCGAACGGAATCGACCTTCATGTTGTAAAAGAAATCAAAGAAGGACGTCGCGGAAGAATTTCTGAATATGTAAAAACTGTTCCTTCTGCCGAATATCACGAGCAGTGCCGTGGCATCTGGAGCATACCATGCGATATCGCCCTACCTTGTGCCACCCAGAACGAACTGTTGTTAGAGGATGCACAAAAGTTGATTGATAACGGTGTAAAACTGGTGGCAGAGGGTGCAAATATGCCATGTTCTCTTGATGCGATTGCACTGTTTCAGCAGTCGGGCATTCTTTATGCTCCCGGCAAGGCATCTAATGCAGGAGGTGTTGCAACCAGTGGTCTGGAGATGTGCCAGAACTCGATGAAATATTCCTGGAATGCACAAGAGGTAGATGAAAAGCTCCATGAAATCATGGTGAACATCTTCCACAACACCTATGATGCTGCAAAAGAATATGGTATGGAAGGAAATCTTTTAGCAGGTGCAAACATTGCAGGCTTTACTAAAATTGCACAGGCAATGATGGCTCAGGGAATTTTATAATTTAAATAAAAGAACGAAAAGAACTCCGAGATTCAAAAAATTTTGAATCTCGGAGTTCTTTTCGTTTAAAAGCAAAATTAAAATATTCGGCTAAAATCCTATTGATCAGCCCCTGTCTGTCCAATCAGATTTTCTTTGAGAAAATCCCCTCTGGATGGCAGCGTTTTTGCCAGATAGTGGTGTTCTTCCTCTAAAGAACCTTGCTCATACAACGCAGCTGAAGTAACCACTGAACCTTTTGTCAGTTTCATAACCTGAATTCCTTGATTATCCTTTGTCGGTTTTGGTTGAATCATGCCGGTATGCAGCAGCAGAACTCTTCCATTGCTTGCTGTTATCATAACCTGTGTATCCTCCGGAATGCACAAAACAGCACTCAGCTTTTCCTTGGTGCTATATGCCTTCATCAATTTTCGACGATTTGTTTTGGTTTCATAGGCATTCAGGTTAACCTTTGCAACCTTTCCGTTTTCAAAGAAGAACAGCATATACCCCCGGTAATCTGATGTTACCGCCATATAGACAGCATTTTCGCCCTCATCCATTCCCAGCTTTACAGGTACAAACTCTCCCAGTACACTTGCCTTCGTATCCTCAAACTCGCAAGCACGGCTTTTATATACCTGACCTTGGTCACTGAAAAAGAGAAGGTGGTCGGTGTTTGAACCTTCAACATGCTGGATAACACTGTCGCCCTCTTTTAGATATTGGTCACTGGACATTCTAAATGACTGCGGAGTGATTTTCTTAAAGTAAGCCTCTTTTGTAAAGAAAAGGTTGACCGGATAATTATCAATGATAACTTCTTCGGTAAACGGTTTTATCTCTTCTTGCATCAGCAGCAATGTTTTTCTTGGCTGAGAATAGTTTTTGATAACGTTCTTCAACTCGGAAATAATGATTCTGTTAATCTTTTTCGGATCTGCCAGAATTGCTTCCATCTCATCAATCTCGCCCTGAAGCTGTCCCACCTCATCGGTACGCTTGAGAATATACTCTTTATTGATGTGACGCAGTTTAATTTCCGCTACATACTCCGCCTGAATCTCATCAATGCCGAAAGCAATCATCAAATTTGGTACAACCTCTTCTTCCGATTCCGTTTCTCGAATGATACGAATGGCTTTGTCAATATCCAGCAGAATCTTTTTTAATCCCTCTAACAGGTGCAGCTTATCCTTCTTTTTGTTGAGGTCAAAATACACTCTGCGTTTTACACACTGTCTGCGAAAAGCAATCCATTCCTCCAAAAGTTCACGCACACCCATTACCCTTGGTGTTCCGCCAATCAGAACATTAAAGTTACAGGAAAAACTATCCTCCAACGGAGTAAAACGATACAGCTTTTGCATAACGGCATCAGGGTCGCTTCCCCTTTTTAAATCGACTGCAAGCTTCAAACCGGAAAGGTCCGTTTCGTCCCTCATATCCGAAATTTCACGAATCTTGTTTGATTTAATCATATCGACTACCTTGTCGATAATCGCTTCGGTGGTGGTCGTCGGTGGAATCTCTGTAATCTCGATACAGTTACAGGATTTATCATAATGCCAACGAGCTCGTACCTTAAAAGAACCACGACCGGTACGATAGATTTTATCCATCTCTGCCGGATTATAAATCAGCTGACCTCCTCCCGGAAAGTCGGGAGCCATCAAAGTCAACGCCAATTCATGGTTTGGATTTTTAATCAATTCGATGGTGGTTGTACAAACTTCCTCCAAATTAAATGGGCAAATCGAGCTTGCCATACCAACTGCAATACCGGTATTTGCATTCACCAGCACAGAGGGAAATGTTACCGGCAGCAATGTTGGTTCTTTGAGTTTGTTATCATAGTTATCTACAAAATCCACGGTATCCTTGTCAATATCCCGAAACAGCTCCTGGCAGATTGGGTCCAGCTTTACCTCGGTGTATCGTGAAGCTGCAAATGCCATATCTCGGGAATATGCTTTACCAAAGTTTCCTTTGGAATCGACATATGGGTGCAGCAGTGCTTCGTTTCCCCTGGCAAGACGCACCATCGTTTCATAAATTGCCATATCTCCATGGGGATTCAATTTCATGGTAGAGCCAACAACATTGGCGGACTTTGTTCTTGCACCTGTCAGCAAGCCCATTTTGTACATGGTATACAGCAACTTACGGTGAGAAGGCTTGAAACCGTCAATTTCCGGAATCGCTCGGGAAACAATAACGCTCATTGCATAGGGCATATAGTTTTTTTCCAGTGTGCTGGTAATCTTCTGGTCAACTACCTCACCGGCGTGTTCGATGTAGGCTTTTACATTATCTGAATGATGCGACCGTTCTACTTGTTTTTTACGTGCCATAGTTCCTTCCTCTTATAAAGTGTTCCATCCTTGCTTTTCGCAAAAAGGATTTTCATCTTTATTCTTTTGCAATTTCTTCTAAAAATGCAAAACGCATTTTTAACCGATATTTTAGGACAGATCTAAATCATCCAGATACTCATGTCCGTTTTCTGCAATATAAGCCTTTCTTCCGTCCAGATTATCCCCCAGCAACAGCGCAAACATTGCCTCGGTTGCTGCTGCATCTTCAGGCGAAACTTTAATAAGGCGTCTTGTCTTTGGATTCATTGTTGTCAGCCACATCATATCAGGCTCATTTTCACCAAGACCTTTCGATCGCTGTACATCAACTTTCTGTCCCTGAAGTTTTTTCAGGATATCCGACTTCTCGGTATCCGAGTAAGCAAAGTATGTTTTATCCTTACATCGAATTTCAAACAGTGGTGACTCTGCAATATAGACATACCCCTTTTCAATCAAGGTCGGAGTCAGGCGATACAGCATTGTCAAAATCAGGGTGCGAATCTGGAATCCATCCACATCGGCATCAGTACAGATAACAACCTTGTTCCAACGCAGTCCCTCTAAATTAAAGGTAGAAAGTTCCTTGTTTGCTTTTGAAGTCACCTCTACACCACAGCCCAAAACCTTGATGATGTCGGTGATAATATCATTTTTAAAAATCTTATCAAAATCTGCCTTTAAGCAGTTTAAAATCTTTCCTCGAACCGGAATAATTGCCTGAAACCGTGCATCACGCCCCAGTTTGCAGGCACCCAAAGCCGAGTCACCCTCTACGATATAAATTTCTCGTTCGTTGACGTCTTTGGAGCGGCAGTCCACAAATTTTTCCACACGGTTAGCAAGGTCAATGCTTCCCGCTAACTTCTTTTTCAGATTCAATCTTGTTTTTTCTGCATTTTCACGGCTTCGTTTGTTCACCAAAACCTGCTCTGCAATCTTAACAGCTTCATCTGGATTTTCAATAAAATAGATTTCCAGCTGACGCTTTAGGAAATCGTTCATTGCTTCATAGATAAACTTGTTTGTAATTGCCTTCTTCGTCTGGTTTTCATAGGACGTTTGTGTGGAGAACGAAGAAGAAACCAGAACAAGGCAATCCTCCACATCTTGAAAGGTGATTTTGCTTTCATTTTTCAGATACTTGTTGTTCTGCTTTAAATAAGCGTCTATCTTGGAAACAAAAGCCTGCTTGACCGCTTTTTCCGGGGAACCACCATATTCCAGATGGGAAGAGTTATGGTAGTATTCCAAAAATTTAACCCGATTGGAAAAGCAGAATGCAACTGACAGCTTTACCTTATATTCGTCCTTATCTGCACGATCCCGTCCCCGCTGCTCTGTTTCCCAATACTGAATATTGGTCAGGCTCTGTTCCTCGGAGATTTCTTTTACATAATCGGTGATACCGTTTTCATAGCAAAAAGTTTCTTCCTGAAAGGTTTTGTCTTCTTGCTCAATGCGAAGGAGAAAGGTAAGCCCTTTATTAACAACTGCTTGTTTTTTCAGGACATCTCGAAAAAAGTCATTCGGAATTGCAATATCGGTAAAGACATCTAAATCCGGTTTCCAGTGTTGGCGGCTTCCTGTCTGCTTTTCTTTTGTTTCCTCTTTTTTCAGTCCGCCGATATTTTCACCTTTTTCAAAGTGCAGATTATAGCGGAATCCATCACGATAGATCTCTACATCAAAATACTCGGAAGAGTATTGAGTAGCACAGGAACCAAGACCGTTCAGCCCCAAAGAAAACTCATAGCTTTCTCCTTGATTGGTGTTATACTTTCCGCCTGCATACAGTTCGCAGAAAACCAATTCCCAGTTATAACGCTCTTCTTTTGGGTTATAGTCTACCGGTATACCTCTGCCAAAATCCTGTATCTCAATGGAATGGTCTTGATATACCGTCAAAATAATGCGGTTACCAAAGCCCTCTCTTGCTTCATCAATCGAGTTGGAAAGAATTTCAAAAACCGAATGTTCGCATCCCTCCAGTCCATCAGAACCGAAGATAACGCCCGGACGCTTTCTGACACGGTCCGCTCCTTTGAGAGAGGAAATGCTGTCATTTCCATATCCATGATTTTTTTTTGCTGCCATAATAGCCTCCTCATTCTGGTACTAAATCTCAGATATGATTATTATAACACATTTTTCTTTTAATTGACAACCGTGCTCTCACCCAGCAAATCCTTGTCTGTAATTCTATCATAATTAACGTCCTAAGAAGTTTCCTTTTGTTTTATTAAACTTTCTCAAGAAAAAACAAAGAGAGCATATTTTATCTTTTTCACCAATCTTTTCTCATCATAAGAAAAAAGTCCTTTTTTCATCCAAAACTTCCCATTCTTCCCTTTGGTAAAACTTCCTTTTTCTTCCTAACATCATGTTAGCCTTTGTTTGGAATTATTTTTTATATAATTTCAAACTTTTAAAGGGGAGATATCCAATGAACCAAAAATTAAAAAACTCTGTAACAGCTGTATCAATTTCCGCAGCAATACTTTTAAACTCATTTAATGTTTTTGCCGATGTTATACCTATCGAAAAAGTACAAGAACCTGTAATCGGGGAAAGCAATCAGATTTCTTTGCCTGACCTCCCTTCTGAGGGCGTCAAAAACACCTGTCATCTTATTGAAACAGCTCTCAATCTCATCGACTATACCGTTGACTTAATCCCTGCCCAAAGTGATCCTCCTATCATCAAGACACATGTTACTATGCTTTATACCCTTGACCCACAGAACAACCCTGACTTAAAATTGCTCATTGAGAAAAAGGAGGCTTACGAGCAGGATAACTCTTGGTCTGCTTTAAGTAAAGATGAGGCTGACCGTCTGGAAGCTGCTTATATCAGCTTTGAAAATGCAAAAGCTAAATATTTAACCACCGAATTTTCGGATGCACACCTTGCAGCACGAAAATCTTATGATGCCTTGTCCCAAAAAGAACAAGCACAGGTCGAAAACTACTGTCTTCTCACCGATATGGAAACAAACATCGCCTACATCATGCAGTCGGTCAACACTATACCACAAAAAAGAAGGGAATCTCTCCCCTACCCTGACCGTACTTGCACAGTAGATTATAAACCGCAATCAGATTTTGTTGACCTCAAGATAGAAAAAACAGAACCCAACGACCACAGCAGCAATGTGAATCTTATTTACACAATCAAAAAAGGAGCTTATGGCAATCAGGTTTTAACATTCAATCAACTAATAGATATTTATACAAATGAATATCAAATGCCCGGAGATAGTGCTGAATTTACTATCCAAATCCGCAACGAATCTGATAAAGTTTATCGTTACAAACCGGGTAGTTTCACTCTTACCACGGCAGATACCCGTAACATGGATCAGCTGCTTCCTGTACTTGGATATGATGGCCAATTACTCCCCCTTAGTTATGTCAGCGGAATTGTTACCAACAAACCATTACAAAAACTATTTGATACAAAGCAAACAACACTAACATTGGAGCAATATTTAAACCTCTATAATCAGTTGCAGAAAAAAGGATACCACTCTCTAAGCGATTATTTCCTGGACTATTATAATGAAAAGGACAATACCTCCTATAGTTTTTTTCATGAGATGATTTTAGAAAACCCGGTATCCTATGAAAAACTGCAATCGGGAAACGGAAATTCCTTTACCATAACAAAAGATGAGGCTGAGCAATATCAGGCGGAATATCCCGAAATGATGAACTGGGCTTATGTCACTGAAGAAAACGGTGATAACATTACCATCCAGTTTAAATGGCCGGAAGCCGATTTACAAGCTGCCGGATATAATGGATTTTATCAATCGATGTTCTCCTTTGCCTTTGGTGATGATGAAATAAAGGAACTAGACCCAAACAAGAATCATATTTTTTGTCACTCTCATGGTGTGGGCGATTATATGAATGGAGCTGAGCTGCAAACCAAAACCGATTCTTATTTTAGTGCTGCAACCGCAGCCGAAGAAAATTATCTTACTTCCAATCCGAATTCTGTACTAACCTACCACGGCAAATGGGCATTGGATGGACCATGTGTGCGCAATGCTTATGCCCTTTATGATTTTAACTTTTATGGCTCCATCATTTTGGAGGATGTTACTCCAAATCCAGTTGTTCCCCCTGTTGACCCTGATAAACCGATTCCCCCTGTTCATCCCGACGAGCCGACTTCACCTTCTGTAAATCCAAACTGTCCCAGTCAGACAGATCCTGATAGTAATGATAGTATTCCTATGATACCACTAACCGAAATTGAGCAATCAGAAGATGATAACCTCGAAAATGATAATTGCAGCAATACAGGAACTTCTCCCAAAGATAACCCCAATACCGGAGAATCCTTCCCTACAGCTGCATTAAGTGCAGCTGCTCTTTCGCTGGGCAGTATTATTATACTGGTACGAAAGAAGAAATAACAATCCAAAAAGCGACTAAAACAAAAAGGAAACTCTTATAAAGAGTTTCCTTTTTGTATATTCGACAGCATAATTTATTATTTGTATTAAGAAATAACCCAAGTACATTCTCTTTCGTTCTTTTTCGGTCTTCCCATCAAATCTCTGAGTGCTGCTGATATACTTTTTCCTTCATATAAAATTTGATAGGTCTGTACTGTAATCGGCATCTCCACTCCCATCTTTTGGGAAAGTTCATATGCTGCTTTGGTACAGGAATAACCCTCGACAACCATGCCGACCTGCTCCAGTGCCTGCTGCACAGGAACACCCTGACCAACCAATTTTCCAAAACGACGATTGCGGGAGTGCATACTGGTGCAGGTAACAATCAAATCACCAATGCCGGATAGACCCGCAAAGGTTTCCTGATGTCCTCCCATTGCAACACCCAAACGGGCAATTTCAGTAATACCACGGGTCATCAGGGCTGCTTTTGCATTATCCCCTACCCCTGCTCCGTCTGCAATACCGGAAGCTACTGCAATAATATTTTTTAATGCTCCGCCCAATTCTACACCAATTACATCATCGTTGACATAGACACGGAAGTTTAGATTCATCAGCCAATCCTGAACCTTCATTGCCGCTTCCCTATCTTTTGATGCAGCAACGACAGTTGTTGCCATTCCTCGGCTAACTTCTTCTGCATGGGAAGGTCCGGAAAGAATGACATTTGGGTGATTCGGCATTTCCTGGGAAATAACAGTCGAAAAATCGTAGAAGGTTCCCTGTTCCAAACCTTTTGCAACACAGGCAACAATGGTTGTTTTACCGATTGTTTCTTTCAGCAGACGTGCTGTCTGACGCACTGCAAAGGACGGCACCGCCATAATAACAAGCTCTGCTTCTTTTGCGGATTCCATCGAATTTGTAAATACAATTTCCTGTGGAATCTTGATTCCGGGCAGCAATTTTGCCTGTTCCCTCTCAGTTTGCAGACGTGTTGCTTCTTCCAATCGGTGGGACCATACTGTAACTTGATGTCCTTTGTCATAGCACAGCATAGCAAGAGAAATACCAAATCCTCCTGCACCCAATACCATCACCTTTGCCATGTGATCCCCTTCTTTCATGATAAAATCTTTTCTATTAAAATTCCATCTTCTGCTCGTTCCGCTTCATGAAAACCATATTTAAAAAAGGAAAAGACTCGCCTTATCTTTTACAATACACTGAGCTGCATCCCATACAAAGGAATTGCACACATATAAAAGAAAACCCTTGTGAGATACTCTTTTCCCAAAAGCGGTTATGAGCAATCACATTCAGTGAATATCCCCTAGCTTTAAATAACAGGCAACATCCCCTGCAAATCTTTGCTTTTCCTTGCTGTATAAAGAAATATAAAAGCGTTTCTTTTTCATATAAACTACCCCAGCGGTAGATTGTACCAATGTTTTTGAGGAAAATTAAGAGCAGCTCCCCACGAAGATAATCGGGCATTGTTTTTATCTGCAAGCAAACTTTGTCGAAAGTTAAAATCTTTTAGTTTAGAATATACAGAGATCGTATGAAGTTTATCCTCTATTCTTTTGGTTCTGTCGGTTGATCGGCTGTTGGTTTTTTATCGCCGATCCGTCGCTCTGTTCCATTAAGCAGTCGTTTGATATTTTCACGATGTTTGTAAATAACAATCACTGAAAACAGTGCCGCAAACAAAAAGTCGTACAGAACCGGTTTGCGCAAACAAAGATCAACAATTAAAGTTACAAATGGATAAAGCAAAGCTCCGGTTATAGAAACTAAAGAAACAATTTTGGTAATAAAAAGTACTGGAATAAAAATAACCAACAGGATAAAAAAGACCATTGGATTAACAACCAAGATGATTCCTAAAGAGGTGAGAACTCCTTTTCCGCCTCTGAACCCAAAATAGAGCGGATACAGATGCCCCAACAAAGCAAAGAATCCTGCCACATAGCCGGCATCTATACCCGTAATCCCCATTGCAGAGAAAATCCATCTTGAAACAACAACCGCAACAACGCCTTTCAGGAAATCTCCCAAAAAGGTGCAGAAAGCCGGCAACTTTCCATAGGTTCTTAAAATATTGGTCATACCTGCATTTTTACTTCCATATTTTCTGATATCGTCGTGTGCAAATATTTTCGACACAATAATTGCAAAGCTGATGCTTCCCAACAGGTAATCAATCAGCCCTGACAAAATAAATGCTCCCAGAGTGCGCATCATTTGAGATTCTATCATTCTGTCATCCTCCTCTGATTATTATTGTATCAAGCGTTTCACTTTATTGCAAGCCCTTTTCTTATTTTTGTACCATAATAAAAAGAGCTTCTCGAAGTGCAGTTCAAGATGAGAAGCTCTTTTCAGATTTTTACAAATTGATTTTATATATCATTGAAATATTATTGTAGCTGCAAATTATTTTTTATCGCCTTTTTCTCTTACCAGCATACGGATTGGTGTTCCCTCAAATCCAAAGTTTTCACGAATTTGATTTTCAAGATAACGCTGATAGGAAAAATGGAACAGTTCGGAACGGTTTACAAAGCAGGCAAATGTTGGTGGTCTGGTTGTTACCTGGGTCATGTAGTAAATCTTCAGGCGTTTTCCCTTATCAGACGGCGGCTGCACACGAGCTGTTGCATAGTTAAGCATATCATTGAGCATACCGGTAGAAATTCTGCGGGCGTTCTGCTCATCTACCTTTTTAATCATCTCATACAGCTTTTCTACACGCTGTCCTGTTTGTGCGGAGATAAACACCATTGGAGCGTATGGCATAAAGCTGAAATCGATATCCAGCTGTTTTTTCATCTCCTGCATGGTTTTATCTGTTTTGTCCTCGACAGCATCCCATTTGTTGACAGCGATAATGCACGCTTTACCCTGTTCATGAGCATAGCCTGCAATTTTAGAATCCTGCTCACTGAAGCCTTTTGTTGCATCAATCATAATGATACAAACGTTTGAGCGGTCTACTGCCATATAAGCGCGCAGTACGCTGTATTTTTCGATTGCTTCTTCTACCTTGCTTTTGCGGCGGATACCGGCTGTATCAATAAAAACAAATTTTCCGTATTTATTTTCGATTACTGTGTCGGTAGCATCACGGGTTGTTCCTGCAATATCCGAAACGATAACAGCCTCTCTGCCTGCAATGCGGTTTACCAAAGAAGATTTACCGGCATTAGGACGGCCAACGATTGCAACCGTGATTGCATCGTCCCCATACTCCTCATCATCAGAAAAATCAAGATGCTCGTAAACGGCATCCAATAAATCACCTGTTCCATGTCCGTGAACAGAGGAAACCGGGATTGGTTCGCCCAGTCCCAAATTGTAAAACTCATAAAATTCCGGTGGAGGTTCACCGATACCGTCACACTTGTTGACGCACAGCACAATCGGTTTTCCGCTTTTTTGCAGCATTGCTGCAACCTCTTGGTCGGTAGCTGTGATTCCGGATTTCATGTCCACCACCAAAATGGTAACCTCTGCGCTGTCAATTGCCAGCTGTGCCTGGCGGCGCATCTGAGAAAGGATAATATCGTCGGAATACGGCTCGATACCTCCTGTATCAACAAGCATAATTTCATGGTTACGCCATTCACAAGAGGAATAGATTCGGTCACGGGTTACGCCCGGTGTATCTTCCACAATGGAAAGACGCTGACCAATCAACTTATTAAACAGTGTGGATTTACCGACATTCGGTCTGCCTACTACTGCTACTACTGGTCTGACTGCCATATACATACCTCACTTTCTCCAGTGGACAAAATCCACTGGCATTTTTATATAATTGGATAAATATAAAACGGAAGAGTTGATTCCGAGAATTGTTTAAAAATAAAGCATCCTGTCAAGCAGTTCAAACGCATCATTCTCAACCGGGATAACTTCTACGCCCAAGCGCTCACTTACTTCAACCAAAGTAATGTCATCTAAGAATTTATCCTGCTCATGGCGCAGCATATTTGCAGGTATCAAAAGCTGGTCACCAATCTCCACAGCCTCCAGTTGAGCCAACAAATCTTGTCCGGTTATTAAGCCTGCAACTGTAACGCTGTGTCCCAGAAAATCGTTGAGAATCTTTTTCACCTGAACTGTAATCTGCGGAAAACGTTCTTTTACCTGCTGTGCAAAGCCTTGCAGCATCGGATATGCAAGCTCTCCGGTTGCAACTGTTACCTTGTGTGGCTTTTGAGGTTCATCTGCCTGAGAAAGTGCCAGCGCAAAGTCATGCAGCATCATGCTCATCATTCCCACACCGCTTTCCAGCTGAGAAAAGTCCTCATAAAAATCATAATCCGGAAAAGGTTTGCCTGCAAGGATATAAAACTCGTCGGAGGCATAGGCAGTTCTCTGCCCATATTTTTGCAGAAAAATTTCTCCCCATCTTTCCATTGTTTCCACTACCTGTTTTGCTTCATTCGGGAAAAATCCTCGCAGCAATGTTAATCCTTCACGGTGCTTTGTCAGTCCTACCGGAACTGCCGAAATGCTTTGCACATTCTCCCCCAGTTTGGACAGTTCCGAAAGAGTATATTCCAATTCTTCACCATCATTATATCCCGGACACAAGACCATCTGCGTGTTCACCTTGATTCCACCATCGGTAAGCATCTTCACAAACTTGAGTGCCTCCCCTGCAAAAGGATTTTTCATCATCTCCACTCGCAGCTGTGGATTCATGGTATGTACCGAGATATTGATAGGGCTGATGTGCATTTTAATAATGCGCTGAATATCGCTTTCTTTTAAGTTTGTCAGTGTTGTGTAATTTCCAAACAAGAAGGACATTCTGGTATCATCATCTTTAAAATAAAGACTCTTTCTCATCCCTTTGGGGGTTTGGTCCACAAAGCAGAAAATACATTTGTTTTTGCATCCCATCTGACGGTCCATGAGGTAGGTTTCAAACTCTAACCCCAGATCATCATATTCATCCTTTTCCACAAAAACGGTACGAAGTTTTTTCTGCTCATCGCACAGCAAAATTTCCAGTTTTTCATCAGTCATATAAAAGCGATAATCCAAAACATCGGTAATTGCATTACCGTTGATGCTGATGAGGGTATCGCCCTTGCGGATTCTTGCGTGCTTTGCGGGGCTTCCCGGTTCAACACTGGTGATTTTTACTGCCATCTTTTCGACCCTTTCTTTATTTGGATTTTTCACATAAAAAATGGGCAGGAAGGGAAGCTGCTTCCCCTCTGCCCTTCTTGTTCAGAAAATCTTGTTCAAAAAAGATTATCTATCTTTTTTGATTACTTCTCTGCCTTTGTAGTAACCGCAGTTGCCACATACTTTGTGAGGAGCTTTCAGCTCACCGCACTGTGGGCAGATGGAAAATGCCGGTGTGTCAAGTTTCCATACATTGGAACGTCTTTTATCTCTGCGAGCTCTAGATACTTTTCTCTTTGGTACTGCCATGTTTGTGCATCTCCTTAAAATTTTATCGTTAAAATCATTAAAATAAATAGGTTGGAATTAGTCCTCAGACCACTCCAGATTGTCAAATGCTTTTACGCGATGGGCGTCCCACACCGGGGGCTGACAGCCGCATTCTTTTTTGTTGAGATTGCAGCCGCACATCGGACACAGTCCTTTGCATTCCTCCGAACACAACATCCTGATTGGTAGCTCAAGAAGTATGTCGTCCTGTGCAAGGGTATCAACATCCAAAATTCCGTCCTCGCAGACGATATAGTCATCGTCCTGTTCCTGATTGAGCTTTCTAACTACCGTGTGGAAAAACTCCTGGTGTTTTTTCTGCTCTACCGATTCTAGGCATCTGGCACAATTTGCGGAAAGGACATAGTCTGCATGATACCGCACTGTTACAATACCTGCACGGTTCTGCACCTCACCTTTTAATGCAACCGGTGTTTTGAAAGGACGTTCGCCCCACTGTTCCACATCGCTTAAATCCAGCTGCTGCTCAAACGGCAGAATCTGTTCTTCGGCATCGAACAATTTTTTCAAGTCAAGCTGCATAGTAACTTCCTTTCCCATTCAAATGGTATTTCCCATTTCATCTGCAACAGCGTTGCTTCGGGCCTGCTGCAGCACAAACTGACCCCGTCCGCTCCGCCAGAAGCCGACCTTTCCGGGGCAGACTTACCCCTCCGAATCAGTCCGTAACGAATTTATTATAGTATTTTACAGGTTATTTGTCAACAGGTAAAACAGGATTTTCCCCCTATTTACGGCATTTTTTGTAGCTTGCCCGAAAGTGCTGGGGCTTTATGATACATTTTTTTAGAATGTGTGAAAAGGTGTTCGTTACTATCTTTGTAAAAGCATTTTTTTAGCCAAAAAATTTTGGATACCACAACGGCATTGTTTGGAATAAAACCAACACAACTACAAAAAAATTATAACTTGCCCGAAATACATATGGATGCTTTATTTTGTTTTCCTGCTGGACTTTGATTTTTGTTTTTGTGCTTTCCCAATTTGGAGAAAGTTTCAGTGTCAACATCAATAAAACAGCTGCTGCCACTAAAGCAACTACCCCCACCAAAACAGACTGCAACGGTTGTTCCGATGCCATAATCAAGCTTTGTATCCACAGATACCCTACATGAAAGATGGTTGTCATAACAACACATTGGGTAACCTCATAAACGATTGCCGCACCCAAACTCATCACAAGCACAGACAGCCACTGCTCTATTGGAGCAAGCAGCATCGAGATAACTCCGATTCCGATAATTGCCGATACAATCCCATATTTACTCCACTCACCATATAAGCAATGCCGAAAGGCAAGTTCAACCACCAATGCCGTAATAAAACCAACCAGCAGCGACAACAGCAATGAGCCTTCACTGCGGACAGCTACAATCGGAATTACTTCACTTTGTCCCAATAAAAAATTTTCTAACGCAAATTTCAGCTGCATTTCACTAACCCAGCCAAACACTCCAACCGCAGCTCCTGATAAAAGCAGAAGCAGCATCTGAAGCAGTTTTTTACCATTTATCTTTTTAGAAAATCCTTGCCCCATAAAAGGAAGCTGATATTTTTTTATCCAAAAAATTGCAACAATGGCTGTCAGCGGCAGCGGTATCAGATTAAGCACTGCAATAACACACAAAACCGAAAACAGATAGTCCGTCTTATCTGCCTGTGCCGGTTGATAAGAAAATGATTGTTTCATAGGGTTCCTTCTTTCCTTCTGACTTTCTTTGATTTTATGAAAAGCTCCCTGCCCTCAAAATCAGTTGAGTGAATCCTCATCTTCTTATGGGATTTTTCCAAAAATTTTTTGAGGCTGAAGGTTTTGATTTTAATAAAACGAGTGGGTACAGCAACAAGAAAAATAAAACATCACAAAATGATTTTTTTAAATATGATGCTTTGATTATCCAAACATCCAGAGGATACTCGTCTATCATCGGGCAAAAATATAACTGAAAAAACAGAGTGAAATTTATTAAATAAATGGAGTATATGCCATTTTAACAGCAAGATTTTATATAGACTAAAATAAGCCGTAAGGTATTGTTTGGGAGGTAGTTTCTTAAAGTCTAAACATACAGAAAAGAGAGCGTATCAAGTGATATGCTCTCTTTTCCTGTCTTACAAACACCCACTGAAAAAGTTTGGTGTTTTTATACATAACCGTTTTATAAAGACTAATCTCTGAAGTAGTCAACAGCACCTGCAAACATCTTCTGATCTTTTTCGCCATCCACATTGAGGTAGAGTCCGTTGGTGTAACGCTCAGAGTGAGCCATCTTACCGAATACTCTGCCATCCGGGGAAGTGATACCTTCGATAGCATTGACAGAGCCATTTGGATTGAAGCGGTAATCCAGAGTCGGTTTGCCTTCCAAATCAACATACTGAGTTGCAATCTGACCATTTTCTGCCATCTTGCTAAGCATTTCTTCACTTGCAACAAAGCGACCTTCACCATGAGAGATTGCGATGGTATGAATATCACCGACGTTGGTGTGCATCAACCATGGAGATTTGTTGGATGCGATTCTGGTACGTACAAGACCCGACTGATGACGGTTAATCAAGTTATATGTCAGAGTTGGGCAGGTATCATCGGTAGTGATAATTTCGCCGAATGGAACAAGTCCCAGTTTTACCAGAGCCTGGAAACCGTTGCAGATACCGCACATCAAACCGTCTTTGTTCTTGAGCATATCCATAACAGCTTCGGTAATCTGTGGGTTGCGGAAGAAGGATGCAATAAATTTAGCAGAACCTTCCGGTTCATCACCGCCGGAGAAGCCGCCCGGGATTGCAATAATCTGAGTCTGTGCAATCTTTTCTTTGATCAGCTGTACCGACTCTCTGATTTGTTCAGAAGTCTTGTTGCGGATTACTATGATGTCAGCCTTTGCACCTGCACGTTCAAATGCACGAGCAGTATCATATTCACAGTTTGTTCCCGGGAATACAGGAATCAGAACTCTTGGCTGAGCAATCTTAACACCCGAATGAGCGTGTTCTTTGCACTCATAGTTATAAGAAGGGAGAATAATTTTTGGTGTCTTTGTAATCATTGGGTAAACAGGTTCCAGTTTTGCTTCCCAATCGTTCTGGATTTGGGCAAGGTCGACAGTTTCGCCGTTTACGCTAACTGCATATTCTTCTGTGGTGTGACCGATACATTTTGCAAAGGTATCCAGTTCTTCGGAAGCTTCAAAAACAAAGCTGCCGTAAGCCGGTTTAAACAGATGGTGCAGTTGTTCATTTGCCGCAAAACCAATACCGTTACCAAAGCCCATCTTACAGATTGCTTCGCCCAGACCTTTAAAGCCGAGGGTTGCTGCTGCTTTTACCTTGCCGGTAGCAATCAGGCTTTCCATGTGGTCAAATACTTTGCGAACGCTTTCAAAAACAGGCAGTCCGTTTTCATCATAATCCGGTGTCAGCAGGTATACCTTGCTGTTTGGCTGTTTAAACTCATTGGTAACAACATTCTGAACCTTAGCAACCGAAACTGCGAAGGAAATCAGTGTTGGCGGAACGTGCAGATCTTCAAAGGAACCGGACATCGAGTCTTTACCGCCGATTGCAGCACAACTGAGTTCCAGCTGAGCTTTAAGAGCACCGAGCAGTGCCTGGAATGGTTTGCCCCATTTTTCCGCATCGTTTCCAATCTTTTCAAAATATTCCTGGAAGCTCAGCCAGCATTTTTCTCTGCTGCCGCCCACTGCAATTACCTTTGCAATAGACTCTACAACTGCCAGCATTGCACCACGGAATGGACATTCTTCGGAAATATATGGGTTAAAGCCCCATGCCATAACCGAGCAGGTATTGGTTTCGCCGTGACGCATTGGAATTTTAGCAACCATTGCCTGAGATGGGGTCAGCTGTCTTTTACCGCCGTATGGCATTACAACAGTGTTTGCACCGATGGTGGAGTCAAAGCGGTCGGATAGACCTTTTTGAGAACATACATTCAGGTCAGACATCACTTTTGCAAATCTTTCTTTTACAGAAACGCCGTTCTTGCAGCAGCAATGTCCGCACTCTTTTTTCTCAGCTTTCTTTACAACAACTTTTGTATATTTAGCTGCACCGTTCGAGTTAAGGAAAGCTCTGGAAAGGTCAACGATTTTCTTTTCTCTCCAGAACATTACCAATCTTGGGTCAGCGGTAACCTCTGCAACAACAGTAGCTCTCAGGTTTTCTTTGTCTGCTGCATCCATGAATTTTTCTACATTCTCTTTTGCAACAACAACAGCCATTCTTTCCTGAGACTCACTGATTGCAAGCTCGGTACCGTCCAGACCGTCATATTTCTTTGGAACCATGTCCAGATTGATTTTAAGACCATCTGCAAGCTCACCGATTGCAACAGAAACGCCGCCTGCACCAAAGTCGTTACAGCGTTTGATCATGCGGGTAACATCGCCGTTGCGGAACAGACGCTGAATCTTTCTTTCTTCCGGTGGGTTGCCCTTCTGTACCTCTGCACCACAGCTGGAGAGGGACTCTACATTGTGGGATTTCGAGGAACCGGTTGCACCGCCGCAGCCGTCACGTCCTGTTTTACCGCCCAGCAGGATAACAACATCGCCTGCTGCCGGCTCTTCGCGGACAACATTTTCTGCCGGAACAGCGCCAACTACGGCACCAACTTCCATACGTTTTGCAACATAGCCCGGATGATAGATTTCGTTTACCTGTCCGGTAGCAAGACCAATCTGGTTGCCGTAAGAGCTGTAACCAGCAGCTGCTGTGGTAACAATCTTTTTCTGTGGCAGTTTGCCTTTGATGGTATCTTCAAACGGGGTCAGTGGGTTTGCTGCACCGGTTACACGCATTGCCTGATATACATATGCACGTCCGGACAGTGGGTCACGGATAGCACCGCCCAAGCAGGTTGCAGCGCCGCCAAATGGTTCAATCTCGGTTGGATGGTTATGGGTTTCGTTTTTAAACTGAAGCAGCCAGTCTTCTTCCTGACCGTCAACGTCTACTTTAATTTTTACAGAGCAAGCGTTGATTTCCTCAGACTCATCCAAAGAATTGAGCATTCCTTTTTTCTTGAGTGCTTTTGCACCGATGGTTGCTAAATCCATCAGGGTCATTGGTTTGTTTTTGCCTGCATGAACGGTTTCTCTCAGCTGAAGATATTCATTGTAAGCATCTTTAATATAATCGCTCTCAATATCTACATCTTCAATCTGGGTAGAAAAAGTGGTGTGACGGCAGTGGTCAGACCAGTAGGTATCAATCATGCGGATTTCTGTGATAGTAGGGTCACGCTGCTCTGTTTCTTTAAAATATTTCTGGCAGAAGGTGATGTCACCCAAATCCATTGCCAGACCATAGTTTTTAATAAAGTCGTTTAATCCTTCCTGATCCAATGCACAGAACCCTTGCAGAACCGCTACATCGGCAGGAACATCAAATGGAGTATGCAGAGTCTGTACTTCCTCTAAAGATGCCTCCATAGACTCCACAGGGTTAATCAGGTTTGCTTTGATGCGGACAAGCTCTTCATCAGAGATACCACTGATTACATACACCTTTGCAGAAGCGACTGTCGGACGCTCGTTCTGGGCTGCCAACTGAATACACTGTGCAGCAGAATCGGCACGCTGGTCAAACTGACCCGGCAAAAACTGAACTGCAAATACTTTTTCCCCTTCCTCAAAGCAAGGCAGATTGTCATAAACATTGTCCACCTGTGGCTCGGAGAAAATGGTTTTCTTAGCAAGCTCAAAATCTTCTTTAGAAATATCTTCTACATCATAACGATTAAGAATGCGGACGGAGGATGCGGAATGGATACCCAAGGAATTATGAATATCCGAAAGAACTCCCTGTGCTTCGACAGCAAAAGGAAGTTTCTTTTCAACATAAACTCTGTAAACTGACATACTTCACACTCCTAAAAAACTTTTCTGGTTTTTTTCTTGATACTTTCTCTTCCTAAACAGGAAAGGTGTTTTACTTCATTATACCATAATCCGCCAAAGGTTGATATATTGACATTATCCGAAAGAATTCCCTTTTTTCTCTCAACTTTTGGTAGGTAGGCTCGGAAACGGTTTTTTTACTCGTTTTCCAGTTCACCAATGCAGTAGTCGTCCATTGCCTGCACAATTTTAACAGCATGGATTTCTCCGCACAGTTCTCTGTCGCTGTGAACACACACCGGCGTATAATTTTTGGTATATCCATGCTGCATCCCATCTATCCGTTCGGTTTCAAACAGGACGCTTTCGGTCATTCCCACCTGAGTTTTTAAAAATTCTCTTCTGGTTTGTTCGGTCACAGCGGACATTTTATGGCTGCGTTCTTCTTTTTGATGATTTGTCAGCTGATCCGGCATCTTTGCCGCACGAGTTCCCGGACGGATAGAGTAAGCAAACACATGAACTTTTGCAAAACCAATTTCTTTTGCAAAATTAAGCGACTGCAAAAACTCCTCCTCTGTTTCTCCCGGGAAACCGACCATCAAATCGGTTGTGATAGAAGGGTTTTCAAATTTTGCCCGAATTCTTGCTACCAGTTCCCGATAAAATGCGGTGTCATAATGGCGATTCATGCGCTTGAGGGTCGCATCACATCCGCTTTGCAGCGACAGGTGGAACTGTGGGCAAAACTTTGGAAGCCCTGCTAAAATCTCCAAATTTTTATCGGTGAGAATTAAAGGCTCCAAAGAGCCAAGACGCACCCTCTCAATTCCCTGAGTGGTACAGGCAAGGGTAACTGCATCGACCAGATGGCAGCCAATATCTTTACCGTAGCTAGACAGGTCAATACCTACTAAAACAACCTCTCGATATCCTTTTGCACTCAGGTCATACAGCTCCATTTTTAAATCTTCCAGTGGTTTGGAACGGTTAAATCCCCTTGCATACGGAATAATGCAGTAGGAGCAATAGTGCTCGCATCCGTCCTGAATTTTAACAAAGGCACGGGTTCGCTCTAAAAAGTTATCGGCGTGCATTTGCTCAAAGCGTTCTTCCTTAGTGTGTGGGGTAATGCTGACAATTCTTTTTCCGTCTTTGAGATACTGGTTGACATAATCCAGCACCTTTTTCTTTTCTCCTGCCCCCACCAGAATATCAACCTCTTGCATTTTTTGTGCTTCTTCCGGAAATGCCTGTGGAAAACAGCCTGTCAGTGCAATGACAGCACCGGGGCTTGTACGCTTCATACGATGGATAATCTGTCTTGTTTTTTTATCTCCCGACGCTGTAACGGTGCAGGAGTTAATAACATAAATATCTGCCACATCACTGCTGTCCACAATGTCATACCCGTAAGCAGAAAATTGCTGAATTAAAATTTGTGTTTCATACTGGTTCACCTTACAGCCCAAGGTGTAAAATGCTGCTCGCATATTTCCTCTTTTCTCTGGCTTTTTGCCAGCTGAATTAGGAGCAATTCAAGGATTGTTCCCGTTTAAATAGAATGGCTTCAAAATCTTTCTATGTCAAAACTATTGAAAATGTTGCATAAATAAATTATAATGAATTTAAACAATAAATACAACCGCCTTTGGACAAAATCTTCGTCCGAAATCCGGTGACATTTTCCTAAAACAAAGGAGAGATTTTACATGAAACGGGAAAAAATCATGCTCAGAACCATCAACGATGTCAAAGCCTTTGTCAACGCCGTTACCAAATATAATTTTGATGTTGACCTTCTCTCCGGCAGATATGCTGTCGATGCAAAATCTATCATGGGTATTTTCAGCCTGGATCTTTCTAAGGAAATTACAATGGAAATTCATTCTGAAGATTGTGCTGACTTTTTAAATGACATCAAACCTTTTATCGTAAAATAATTGAAAGTTAAAACAGGGATGCAGTTCGCTATGAACTGCATCCCTGTTTTTTATTTTTGCCTTTTTTTCCAAAATTGTTTTGGAATGTGAGGACGATAAATCTCAAAAAAATTTTTCAATGCCGGGTGCAGCAGACCTTTTTGCTCCATTGCCCGATATTCTTCCTCATCTACCCAACAAAAATCAACCACTTCTTCCGCCTGCATTACAATCTGTTGTGGCTGTATCTCTTTACAAACAACAAAGGTATCCAAAAAGCTGTGAAGACGCCGCTCCTGTCCTGCCAATATCAATTCCTCAGGTTCAACATCGATTCCTATTTCCTCTTTGGTTTCCCTTATAGCAGCCTGTAAAGTATTCTCTCCTGCTAAAGCAGAGCCTCCGGTACATGCCCACTTTAATCCAAAAGGAATTTGAGGGTGACGCTGAGTCAGCAAGACCTTTCCTTGGCTGTTATAAATCCAGATATTCACCACCAAATGATAGTCCCCATCTTCAATCGGTTCTCCGCGAAGATGCGTTCTTTGCGTCTTTATGCGGTCAACATCATAAATATCCCAGTACTCTGCCACCCTGATTTCCCCTTTCAATTTATTGCTTTTTGCAGAACAGTGATGTCGGGTTCCCAGTTATCACAAAGCAGTTTTTACTGAAGCAATCAAGTTAAACCAGGCGTCTGATTTTATCTTCCAATGTACCCGGAAGCAAATCCATCACCGGCAGCTGCGGCATTACATAGCATCCGGAGCGCTGGCAGATACTTGCTCTTGCACAGGCAACCATAATCTGAGATGTCAGCGCAGGGTTATTGATCTTCATGTTAAACTCGAACAACTGGTTATGTGTGGTGCCTGAAACACCCTTACGAACCATATTTACCCCATGTCCTTTATCCATAAGTGCCTGAACAGACGGCACCTCAATCACATGAGTTTCATCATGTTTAAAATAATCATCCTCCATGATGGAGCGTTTTACTGTTTCAAAATCGCAGCCGTCTTCCAGCTCGATATAAACATTTCTTCTGTGGATACCGGTTCCCAACGGGATGGTCATAGAAAGTGCTTCTTTTACACCTTCTTTACTTTTTGCCGCTACCGAATGCCCCATGCTCATACCCGGACCGAAGTTTGTATCTGTAATGCCTTTCGGTGCGCAAGCCTCCAGAAGGGTACGAACAACAGAATCAGAACCCGGGTCCCAACCTGCAGAGATAATCGAAACTGCACCGGACTGTTTTGCAGCTTCATCCAGTGAGCAATGAAGCTCCCAGATTTTTGTATGGATATCAAAGCTATCCACGGTATTGATTCCTTTTGCAAGATATTTTTTTGCTGCCTCCTCTACGGAGCGGGTTGGCAGACACAACAGAGCAACTTGTGGTTTTACCGGCAGTTTATCTACATCGTCTACAACACAGATGTTTTCCAGTTCCTTTGGCTGGTTTTGTACCTGATGGCGAATTACGCCAACTACTTCAAAGTCTTCTGCCGCCTGCAGCGCCTGCAATGCGTACTGACCGATGTTGCCATAACCAACGATTACTGCTTTTATTTTTTCCATACACTACATTCCCTTCTATTTTTTATTGATTGGATAAACAAAAATTTTCTGCTGAACCTGTTATATCTTCTAAATTCATTGATTTTTGAGGTGAGAAAATCTAATCACTATGCAAATTTTCAGTGTTTTATGTTTTTACACAGCAAACATAAAATTATTTTTTTACTGTAAACAGAAAAAATCTTTATCCCTTTAAAATAATAACACGGATAAAAAAAACCGTCAAGTTATTCAAAGTTTTCCCCTCTAACACTATAATCAGATTTAACTGCAAGATAAATTGCAGACAGCGGAATCAAAAATATCATGCTGAAATCTGAAATGTTATTGACAATAAACTAAAGCGATTTGACCTTGTAGCCGCTTTTAGAAAAAACGGAGAAGCGGTAACTCTCTTAATTTTAGCTTATCTTAGAACAAACATTCGGTCAAATTTTTTGTCACCGCAAAAAAGGACACGGAGTTCCGTGTCCTTTTTGATTACTAAAACTTATTTAATAATAAATTCTTTCATTGTAATTGGAAGATCAGCTACATCACAGGATACTGTGAAGATAATCTCTGCATCGCTTTGTATATGGGAGAGTTTTTCAACCATTGCAGCAAAACCTTCATAATCTTTTTCTACATCACCAATTTTACCAATTTTAAATGTACCATCAATAAACAGGTGAGTGATGTCGTAATTGCCTGCTAAAATACCTGCTAAGAAACCATAGAGGTTGGAGAAACCTTTCAGCTGATATTCATCGCTGTTTACAAGACGAATGTTTGTTGGCAATTCTCTTACCAATTTGTCGCCTTTTTCTACGCAAACAACATTGCCCTTAGACTCCTGTGCTGCTTTGTTTGCCATCTCGATGAGAGTTTTTGTTTTGCCGGAACCTTTAGTACCTACGATAAGTTTAATCATTTGAAATTCCTCCCTGATAACAAATTTATTTGAAATTTTGCTGTCCTTATTTTAATTGGGCTTCCAACGCCTGTTTTTGATCCTCATAGCCCGGTTTACCAAGCAGAGCAAACATATTTTTCTTATAGCTTTCTACGCCCGGCTGGTTAAATGGATTGACTGCCAGCAGATAGCCGGAAACAGCGCACGCTTTTTCAAAGAAGTAAATCAGATAACCCAGCTCTTCTTCATTGATCTGTTCCATTTCCAAGACCATATTCGGTACGCCGCCTTGTGTGTGTGCAAGAATGGTTCCCTGCATTGCCTTGCGGTTTACCACCGACATATTCTGCTCGGACAGGAAGTTGAGTCCATCAAAGTTTGTTGGGTCCTTTTCAATGTAAAGATCTTTTTGCGGCTGTTTAATATCCACCACTGTTTCAAACAAAATTCTGGAACCTTCCTGAATATACTGTCCCATCGAATGAAGGTCGGTCGAGAAAACCGCTGAAGACGGATAGATACCTTTATTATCTTTACCTTCGCTCTCACCAAAGAGCTGTTTATACCACTCGTTCATCATGGTGAATGCAGGTTCATAAGAAACAAGGATTTCAATTGCTTTTCCTTTACGATAAAGGATATTTCTCAGTGCAGCATAACGGTAACAGTCGTTCTTTTCCAGGTCACAAACGCTTAAATCTTCCATTGCCTTTGCCGCACCCTGCATCAGTTTGCTAATATCAGAACCAGAAACTGCAATCGGCAATAAACCTACAGCTGTCAGTACGGAATATCTTCCTCCAACATCATCCGGAATGACAAAAGTTTCATATCCTTCCTCATCCGCCAATTGTTTGAGTGTTCCTTTTGCTTTATCCGTTGTGCAGAAGATTCGTTCTTTTGCACCTTCCTTACCGTACTTTTGAATTGCCAGTTTTCTGAAAATTCGGAATGCCAAAGCCGGTTCGGTGGTTGTTCCTGATTTAGAGATGACATTGATTGAAAAATCTTTGCCCTCACAAATTTTTAAAATTTGATTGAGATAAGCTGGGCTGATATTATTTCCCACAAAATAAATTTTAGGGGTATCCGATGCTAAATCATTATACAGTTGAGAATGAAGCAGCTCGATTGCAGCTCTTGCTCCCAAATAGCTTCCTCCGATACCGATTACAACCAAAACCTGAGAATTTTTACGGATTCTTTGTGCAGCATCCTGAATTCTTTCAAATTCTTCCCTGTCATAATCTGCCGGAAGGTTCAGCCAACCCAGGAAATCATTTCCCGGACCGGATTTTTCATGAATGGCAAGATGAGCTGCCTGCACCTGCGGTGCGATTGCTTCAAGCTCGCCTTGATTAACAAATGACTTGAGATATTTTGAATTTAATTTAACAGCCATTACTGACCCTTCTCCCTTTTTAAGGTATGCACCAATTTGCCTATCTGTTGTGTTATATAAATAATATCTTTTGGTGATATAGTTATTTTACATTATTTAACTTCATTTTGCAAGAGTTTTTTTGTAAAAAATGTATTTCTTTTACTCCTCTATTCTTTTAAAAGCTCGTATTTATTCTGTTTTTCACAGAGATGATGTTTTGATAAATGTTTTGATAATTTTTTTATGTAAGCAAATTCTACTGCATTGTCGTAAAGGAACGAAAAAGAATGGAAAAACTTCTTGTAAAGGTAAGCTCTGCAATTTCGTCTGCTGCTGTAACAGGTTCCTCTGCGAGATTTTTCTCCCCATCGCTCAATATCACTTTTCCAATCTGCTGACCCTTTTGAATTGGTGCCTGCAAATCATCAAACAACTCCACTTTTGTTTCTATTTTTTCTGCATCTTCCCTGCGAATTACTGCTTGCGGCATCTTTGTTATTTTGGGGACAACCTGTGGCTGTTCTCCCCTTGCAACCGGAACCGGCTCCAAGGTGTTTTCCACATTTTCCGGTTGGTAGTGTGTAAAGTTTGTAAAGCCGTAATCCAGCAGCTGTTTTGACTCTTCAAAGCGAGTTTGACCGCTCTTGCATCCCATAATAACCGAAATCAGCGACATTCCATTTCTTGTTGCCGTTGCACACAGACAATGACCTGCTGCATCGGTGGTACCTGTTTTCAATCCCGTTGTACCCTCATAAAAACGCACCAAACGATTTGTATTCACAAGCTCGGTTTCCCCGTTTCTCAGGCTGTCCATCCAGATTGTGGAAAATTTAGTGATTTCCTTACCATATTTTTTCATCAGTGTCTGAGCCATTACTGCCACATCTTTGGCGCAGGTATAATGCCCTTCCTCATCAAAACCGGTACAATTGACAAATTGAGTATTTACAAGCCCCATCTCCTGTGCTTTCTCATTCATCATTTGAACAAAACCTTGCTCTGTTACAGCAATAGCCTCAGCAAACACAACCGCAGCGTCATTTGCACTTGCAACAATGAGTGCCTTTAAAAGCTCCTCAACGGTCATCTGTTCGCCTTCTTTCAGCCATATCTCTGAACCACCCATTGTCTTTGCATAAGGAGAGCAGGTCAGTTTTTGCTGCATGGATAACTTTCCCTGGTCTATTGCCTCATAAATTAAAATAAGATCCATCAGCTTTGTCAGTGATGCCGGAGCAAGCTTTTGTGTTTCGTTCTGGGCAAACAACACCTTTCCTGTTTCCTGTTCAATAAGATAAGCTGCCTTTGCTGTATAACTCATTGCAACCGTTTTCTTCTCCTCACCATCTGCAAAAGCGGGCAACGTTGTTCCCAAAAATACCATCGCCATCACCACACAACATAGGCGAACCATCGTTTGTTTTAGACCCGATTTCATCTTTGGATACTCCTTCCTAAAATACAATAAACGCTTTTTACCCCATGTATATGGATGAAGCCCCTTACTTATTCTGACAGTTTGATTATTTTTAGATTGAGAGGTTCTTTAGGTTTAAAACGTTACCCCCAGCCTTGCTTCAAATAAAACAGGACAGCTTTAAAAAGCTGTCCTGTTTTATCTAAAATTATTTCTTTGTATATTTGCCTAATTTCTGAAATACACTTTCATCCTGTGTAGAAACTTTAAAGGAGCTTTGCGATGCAAAATCCTGCCCTGCTTTCACAGCTTTTGGAATACTGGTCAGTGTACCTGCTCCTCCAACACATCCGCCCGGACAAGCCATGCCCTCCAGCAAATAACCGTTACGTTTACCCAGCTTTGCCAAAGTGAGCATCTTTTTGCATTCCACCAAACCCTCTGCATGGTCAGTCGGCACATTCAGCTCCGGTGCCATCTCGTGGATACAATCGGTTACCGCTTTTGCAACACCGCCTGCAATTCCATAACCTCTGCCGGAAGCAGTTGCACCATGGTTAAATCCTGTGTCATCTTGAAGGTCAGAGAACTCGATACCGTTTGCTTGGAATATACCCATCAATTCTTCAAAGGTAATCACAAAATCAACATCACTGCGGATATCTGCACGCATTGCCTCCAACTTTTTAGAAGCACAAGGACCGATAAACACAACTCGTGCATTCGGATGACTTTCCTTAATAATTCGAGCTGTGGCTACCATTGGTGTCATCGAGTCAGAAATACAATTTGCAATTTCCGGGAATTGCTGTTTTGCCATCATAATCCAAGAAGGACAGCAAGAGGTCGCCAAGAATGGCAGTTTACCTGTTGGTACATTCTTAATATATTCCTCTGCTTCTTCCACAGCACCGATGTCTGCACCGCGTGCAACCTCATAAATATGCTCAAAACCAATTTTTCTTAAAGCAGCACGAACTTTTTCCGGTGAAGCAAGTGGTCCAAACTGACCTACAAACGCCGGTGCCACTTCCGCGATAACTTCGTCGCCTCGTTTGATTGCCTGAATCAACTGAAAAATCTGAGATTTATCCGCAATAGCGCTAAATGGACAGCTTACCAAACACTGACCGCAAGAAACGCATTTGTCATAGTTGATTTTTGCTCTGCCAAATTCATCACTTTCGATTGCGTTTACACCGCAGGCAGCAGCACAAGGACGCTCGGTTTTTACGATTGCTGTATATGGGCAAGCTTGTGCACAACGTCCACATTTAACGCACTTTTCATTATCAATGTAAGAACGTCCGTTTTCGATAGAAACCGCCTTAACAGGGCACACCGCTGTGCAGGGATGTGCAAGACAGCTACGGCACAAATCGGTAACAATATAGCTTGTTTCCTTGCAGGCATTGCACGCAAATGAAATAACGTTGATCAGCGGAGGTTCATAAAACATATCCGCAATTGCACTATCGTTAATTCCCTGTGACACCGGTGCGTGTTGATCGACCGGACGCAGTGGCAAACCGACAGCTAAACGCAGACGCTCTCCAACAATCGCCCTTTCAATAAACACACTGTCACGATACTGTGCCGCTTCACCGGGAATAATCTTATACGGCAGCTCCTCGATGCTGGAATAATCCCCGTCTTGATAAGCCAATCGGGCAATCTCGGTAAAGATTTGTCGTCTGATTTTGGTGACCGGCGTTGTGATACCTCTCATCTTACTTTCTTCCTCCCATTGTCTTTAAAACACTTTTTCCCTTTATCTTTTTTAAGCTACGCTTCGGTATTTTCCTTAATGCACTCAATAATATGAGCCATTACCGATTCTGCGTCCGCTTTTGGAAAAACTTTTCCATCAATTGCTACCATCGGAGCCTTTTGTGAATGAGGCTCCCCACCCAAACATTTATCAGTAACAATCTCTATCAGTTCATTTGATCGTCTTGTGCTGTTGTCCTCCATCTGATCCCGCAAATCACGCAGACTTTCCACCGACTCCATAATATCAACTGAACCGTTCATAACACACGCTGTGCAAACACAAACTTCCACCTGGATTTTCTTCATCATAAATATCTCCTATTTCGGTTGTTCTTTTGGCAGCAAAATTATAGCATTTTACCTTAAAACAACAACTCTGTTTCAGTATACCTAATCGTTATCTTTTTGTCAATCTTCTTTTCCATATCTTATTTATTATATCATAGGCACAAAAAAGAAATCAAACCACCTATCTTCAAATTTTTATAAAAAAGAGTAGAATCAAGATATTCTGCACTTTTGTCTAAAAAAGTCGAGCATTATGTATATTTTAACCAAAGGTGCAGAATTATGGCTGTTTATGACAAAAAATAAATTTGTGGATAGCTGTAAAATCAATTGACAGGAGGATTTGAGTACTATATAATGAAAGGGTGGTATTTTGTTTCGATAGAAACTTTTTCAGGAGAAAACATTGTATGAAAAAACAAGCGTTAAGCAAGTGCTCTGATGAAGAATTGGTGCAGGATGCAAAAAACGGAAACACTGATGCACTGGCTTTGTTGATTACACGTTTCCTTCCTGTCATTAGAAAGAAAGCCGGGCAGTATTCATCTGTTGGGCTGGAACAAGATGATTTTGTGCAGGAAGGACTAATCGGATTGTTTCAGGCTGTAAAACGCTATGACGCTGACCGCAAAGCTTCCTTTAAAACCTTTGCAACTATATGTATCCTTTCTAAAATGAATGGAATATTTGCAGAGCTTTTGGAACAAAAACACTTACCACTCAACAATTATTTGCCGATTGACGACCTGCAAACTCTACTTCAAGATTCTTTAGATCCCTTAGAGATGTATCTTCGTTTGGAAGAACAGCAGCTACGTCAACAAAAAATTGAGACCCTTTTGTCTGGATTAGAACAGGAAACCTTAACATTGTATCTTAGCGGTCATTCTTATGAAGAAATGGCTGAACAGCTTCATTGTACAACAAAAGCTGTTGACAATGCCCTGCAACGAGTTAGACGAAAGCTTAGGGACAGTTTAAAGAACTAGCAGTCCCTCTTTTATGGTTGATAACCGCCAAATTTGCGGTTATAAATAAGCCCTTGACTCACAGCAGAGCGATGCGAATCATCTCCAGTTTCGGTCTTTGGGCGGAATATATTAAGTGAGGTATAAAAACTATGTACGAAGACAAAACTTTAGTATGCAAAGAATGTGGAGCTGAATTCGTTTTCACCGCTGGTGAACAGGAGTTCTACGCAGAGAAAGGCTTCCAGAACGAGCCACAGAGATGCAAAGCTTGCAGAAACGCTCGCAAAGCTGACAAAAAAGCTGACAGAGAAATGTTCACTGCTGTTTGCGCTGGTTGCGGCAAAGAAGCAAAAGTTCCTTTCAGACCAAGAGAAGATCGCCCAGTATACTGCAGCGAATGCTTCGCTAAAATGAAAGAAGAAAGATAATTCTATCATTTATAGAATAAAAGCGGATACCTTAAAGGTATCCGCTTTTTTATACTATCTATTTTTGCTATGCAAAAAATCCAGTTCATTTTCTAACTGCTCTTTTAACGCTTGAATCAGACAAAGTTCCTCTTTCATTTCACTCAATCTTCTTTCACACTGCGTCTTAGTTGAGTGCAGCCTTTCCTGATACTGTTTACTGCTTATAGTGTCTGCATCATCTTTAAACATTTGCAGCTCAATTTCTGCCTTTTGAAGCATTTGTTCTACTGTATTGATTTGGTGAAGCAAGGATGCAATTTTTTTAAGGTATTCATTATAGATTTCAACTTTACACCATTTTTCTCCAATCATCGTTTCCATTTTAACTTTTAACCCTTCTTTCTTTTCAACATTCATTGGTTTAATATGTGAATTACTTATTTGATTATAAAACTATAGCAAGAAAAAAGCAACTCGTTTTTCGAGTTGCTTTTGTTATGTTGGCACCGCTCTA